>REEN01000047.1 GCA_007695015.1 Marinilabiliales bacterium | reverse complement strand
TTGATTGATTGATTGATTGATTGATTGATTGATTGATTGATTGGCTGACAGCCCCCGGCCTTTAGGTTTAATAAGTCTCGAAATACGGCTTACTTTTTAAAATATGACAATATAATAAGATTTTTTCATTATAAATATCATCAGAATATTTTTTATACTCTGAAGTGCAATGATTCAGGCAGTTCCAGTACGAAATATTTTTAAAGGGTAAAAACGTGGTGCAGGGCCGCCTGAGCAGTGGCGGCTCACCTGGGTGGTGCAGGGCCGCCTGAGCAGTGGCGGCTCACCTGGGTGCTCCGGTCAGATCCTTTCGACAGCTTCCTGCCTGAGCCAGCCCTTGTTGCCATCGGCAAGCCTTACTGAGTACCATTCGCCCAGGGCATCCTCAACATACACCTTTGTCCCCTCATGTATGATGAACAGATCGGTGCTGTGTGCATCGGGTGAGCTTTTGACCGATACGGCCGGGGCAAAAACTATGGCACCGTTGTAGTTCCTTACATGGTTGCGCCGGTCAAGTCCGAAGATAAAGCTCATCAAAGAAATCAGGAGCGCAGGAACTGAAAGCCAGAAGAGCAGCTTTTTCAGCGTCACCGATGATGACATAAGGAACCCCAAAAGCAGAACCAGCATGACAATAAAGGCTGACACACTGAGCAGGGCCCAGGTGCGTATCCCGAACAGATCCCTTGCACCTGTCCACCACCGGTTCAGAAAAAATCCGGGGAGCTCCTCTATCCTGTCCCTTACATGCATCCTTGCCAGCTCAAGGTTGAACCTTATATCATCATCACCCGGAGCAAGCAGCAAGGCACGTTCATAGTTGAGAATTGCAGCCGGTATGCGGTTTGACCTGTAGCAGGCATTTCCAAGATTATAATATAGTTCGGGAGACCGGTAGTCTGCTTCGGCTATCTGCTCATACACCTGTATTGCCTCTTCAAAGCGGCCTTCAACATACAGGTTGTTGGCCATGTCAAACAGAACGTTGGGGGTGGCGGGAGCCGAAGGTTCTTCTTCACAGAAAGCATAACCGACTCCGGTAATGAAGAAGATGAACAACGCAATTATATACTTACAGGCCTGGTATGTCATTTTCTGATTTTTTGCTCAATTTCTGAAATGGCTTTCACAGAATCGTTGTATATCTCATCCATTCCTGGCAGGGATGAGGGCGGCGCATACCTGGCATACTCGCACTGGCTGATAACTGTCATCAGCCTGTCGACAAGACCGGCGGGCACGCCTCTCTCCAGCAGTTCACTTTTAGCCTTCCCTGCGTTGAGGCCGGCTACCGGAATTAACAGCTTGTCACTGAGGTAGCCCCAGTGTGCCCTCAGCACCTCTTCGAAGAACCGTTGCTGCTTATTCTGTTTCATATACCTGCCGGCAATCTTTAGTCTCCTGCCTGCCATCTTCCTCGCCCTGCGGTTCTTCACCCTGGCAATATCAGCACGGTCTGCTATTTTTTTCCGCTGGACAACTACCATTACTATAAAGAGGGCAAGCGGCAAGAGGAACCAGAGATAGAGTCTGAAGTTGCCAAAAGGGTCGTATCCCGCCTCCCTGAAGATGACCGAACCCGTCCTGATGAACCTTATATCCCTGCCAATGACCCTTATATCCTCCCTGGCAAACCCGGTAACCGGGGGGTCGCCTTCAGGGGTGTCGCTGCGGTGCACTGTGAGGTTCAGCTCATCTGAGCTAAGTGTTTGATAGCTGCCGTCATGCGGATCGAAGTAGCTGAACCTTACAGGTGGTATCCTGTAGTTTCCTTCCGACCTTGGTATCATAAGGTACTCGTATGTGATGCTCCCCTCCTGGCCACGGATGCTGTTGCTGATGTTCTGACGCACCGAGGGGTCGTACACCTCAAAGGTGGGGGGGAAATCAATTGCCGGCCGCCCCATAAGTCCGGGATTGCCGTTCCCCGAAAGGGTCACACGTAAGCTTACCGCCTCGTTGGTACCCGTCTCCCTGCTGTCGATGTCAACATCAAGCGTGAAATTACCGACACCACCTGTAAATCCGTCAGGCCTCTGCGGAGGCAGGGGTTTGACGGTTAAGTTAACGGGGCTGCTTCTTACCGGTATCCGCCTGGTCTCAAATCCCCCGAAAAAATCGTCGAAAAGGCTTCCCCTCCTGCCGGTGCGCTGCCGCACCATCGCATCCATCTCAAACGGCTCTATCATTATCTCACCGCTCCTCTGCGGGAATATAATGAAGCGCCTCAGGATACCCGTACCGTAAATCTCGCCGTCAACCACTTCACGGTCAAGGGTGCGCAGCTGGGGTGTCTCAATATCCTGCTGGAAAAAACTGCTGAATGAAGGGAACCTCACGTTCTCTATACCGGTGAGGTCCAGCTTTGAGTACAGCTTTACCGTCACAACGATCCCTTCTCCCTGGTAAACCTCCTGCCTGTCGGTAATCAAACGAACAAAAATGTCCTCTCCGGCCGGAGGCGCCGGGGTGCCGGGTGCAGCCTGATCTCCCGGCCTTGAAGGCAAAGCGCTCTGTCCGTCACTGTCGGCAGTGACTTCGATGGTGACCGGGTTGCTTTCATAACGTTCCGTGCCTACGCTGACCGATGCGGGGCCTAATGTGAAGCTACCTTCTTCGGTTGCCTGCAGCACATAGGTGTAAGTGACCGATACCACCTGTGTCATCTCCCCGTCAATGATCTGCACGCTCCGGCTGCTTGATGTGGATGGACCGGACAGAAGCCTGAAGCTGCCCAGGTCCGGCAGCCTCAGGTCACTGCCCTGTGCATTGAGCGTGTAGGTAAGCCTGAACTGCTGCCCCACTGCCGTTGTGGGCGGAGATGACGCCCTGAATTCTATCTCTCCGGCCCCGGCGGTTTTGAAAGAGAGCAGGAGGGCAAGCACCAGCAAAGCTGTACCGGCCGTCCTGCAAAAAACGGCCTGCCCAATGCAGGTGCAGGAAAAATTCTTCAATACTTTGAACATTTTTGTTTTTCCGGTCATCTGTTACCTGTTATCTGCATTAAAATACCCGGGCTTTTGCCGGAACTTCAAACCCGCCGGTACGGGGAATAATTCCGGCAACATCTTCACTGCCAGTTCCGAACCATCGTGGTCCGGTGCTGCTTCCGGCGCCCCCGCCTCTACCAGTTTCTCCCCGACCGTGCCCTTTGTACCTGTTCCTCCTGCTCCATCAGTTTCTCCTGGACACGTTGCTCTTCCCTCTCGGCAGCCTCGAGCATCCTTAACGCATCTTCAGGAGATATCTGGTCTGGCCTCTGCTGTTGCTGTTGCTGCTGTTCACGGTCCTCGCCTTCCTCACCGGTGCCTTCATCGTCTCTCTCCTGGTCACGGTCATCACCCTCGTCATCGCCCTGCCCGTCGTGTCTGTCATCTCCTTCTTCACCTTCCTGCTGATCATCACCGCCTTCCGGCTGCCCGTCATTCATCTGATCAAGAAGGTTCTGGGCAAAAGCCAGGTTATACCTGGTCTCGTCGTCAAGCGGATTATTCCTCAAAGCCTCCTTGTACGCCTCTATGCTCTGCTCTACCTGCTCCATCATCAGCATCGAGTTTCCCAGGTTGTGATATACCTTTGAACGGTTCCGTGGCTCATCAACCTCATCGGCAAGTTCGCCGAAGTGCCGGGCAGCCTCTTCAAACCTTTCCTGCTTGTAAAGCGAATTGCCAAGGTTGAACCTTGCCTGGGGTGAATTTTCATCACTCTCTAGAGCCCGTCTGTAAGAGAGCTCAGATTCATCGAACAGCTCCTTATGATAAAGCCTGTTGCCTTCACGGATATGGCGCCTGCCCTGCTGGGCGCTTACCTGCAGGGTTCCTGTGCCAAGAACCAAAACCGTCAGTGCAAGCCACAGGGCTCCCTTTATCATTGTTCCATTAAAGATTTGCATAATGCACTGATATTTTATACTAACTATACGGTTCAAAATAAACCATTCATATTTAATTTCTCCTGCCCGGCGATCCTTAACCAAACAGTTTTATCCGGCCCAGCAGGCTGTTTTTCCTGTTCAGGACCAGGAAATCGATCACCAGCAGAATGAGTGCAATGGCAGCCATGTACTGGAACCGCTCATCGAACTCAGTGTAAACCATCTCTTCCATCTCAGCCATCTCCATCTTTCCGATCTCCTCCATTATAGTGCTAAGTCCCGTTCCCGAGGAGCCTGCCCTGATGTAAACACCCTCGCCCGACATGGCGATCGACCTCAGGGTTGCTTCATCGAGACGGGTGATAACGGTGTTCCCGTCCTCATCGGTTAAAAACCGTGATTGACCGTCTCCCAGCGGTATGGGTGCACCCTCAGGCCTTCCTATTCCGATGGTATGTATCGTGATGCCCTGCTCCCTGGCAGCAACCGCGGCAGCAACCGGATCATCTTCATGGTCTTCGCCGTCTGATATTATGATCAGCACCCTGCTTGCCTCCGTCCCCGGTGTAAAAGAACGCGCGGCAAGCGAAATGGCCCTGCCTATTGCCGTACCCTGAACCGGCACAATACCGGTGTTGATGTTCTCCAGGATCATCCTTGCAGCAGCGTAATCGCCCGTAATGGGAACCTGAACGTATGCATCGCCGGCAAATACTATGAGGCCAACCCGGTCATTACGCAGGGTGGCCAGCATGCGTGAGATCGCCATTTTGGCCCTTTCAAGCCTGTTGGGGCTGAGATCCTCGGCAAGCATACTGTTTGAAACATCCAGTGCGATTATTATCTCAACACCTTCCCTCCTGACCTCCTCCAGCCTGGAACCGAACCGTGGTCCTGCCAACGCCAGTATTATAAAAGTCAGGGACAAGGTAAAAAGCATGAATTTCAGTACCGGACGGCTCCCCGATACCTCAGGCATGAGAGTGGCAATCAGCCGGGGATCTCCAAATCGCCTGACAGACCTCCTCCTCATATGCCTGGCCAGCACAAAGATAACAACCAGCGCCGGGATCACCCAGAGGTACCATAACAGCTCACTGTTTTCAAATTCAAACATCTCCGGTCATTATTTATTTAACTCATGGTATGCTGCGCACCACCAGTAACCTCATCAGCCATTCGGCCAGCAGCAGCACCCCTGCCAGCAATGCAAACACCGCATACTCTTCCCTTGTTGAAGAGAAGTGCCTGACATCGATAAACGACTTTTCAAGCTCATCTATTTCAGAATATATCTCAATCAGGGCATCCTCGTCTTCAGCCCTGAAGTAACTTCCTCCTGTTATCTCAGCTATCTCTATCAGGACATCTTCGTCAATGTCAGCCTCTATGCTCTGGTACTGTATCCCGCGAGGTGTCCTGACAGGGAAGGGTGCCGGGCCCCTGCTGCCCACCCCCACAGTATAGACTCTTATGCCGAAGGTGGCAGCAATATTGGCTGCGGTCAACGGGTCTATGGCCCCCCTGTTGTTGACCCCGTCGGTAAGCAATATTATGATCCTGCTTTGCGTATCGCTGCTGCGCAGACGGTTCACAGCCGTTGCCAGTCCCATCCCTATTGCCGTACCATCTTCAATCATACCTATCTCAACCTCTCGAAGAAGATTTACCAGCACCGCATGGTCTGAGGTAAGCGGACACTGTGTGAAGCTTTCGCCGCTGAAGATCACAAGCCCTATCCTGTCATTCCTTCTCCCTGCTATAAACTCAGTAGCTATATCACGCGCCGCCTCCATCCTGTTGGGCTTGAAGTCCTCGGCCAGCATGCTGCTTGAAATATCCAGTGCAATCATGATATCTATCCCCTCTGTCTCTATCTCTTCCCATATATCATGGGTCTGGGGCCTGGCCAGCACTATCACAAGGAAGGCTGCAGCAATCATCCGGAATGCGAAAAGGAAATACCGAATGTAGTGCCGCACCGTAACAGGAGCTTTTTCTGCCCAGTGCAGGCCGCTGACGCGAAGCGCCGGATAGCGGTTTCTCTGCCTGATCAGGTACCAGGCCGTCATCAGTGGTATCAGGAGCAGAAGCCACAAAAACTCAGGATATGCGAAACTTATCTCACCCATCTGTATTCAATTCTTTGCTGCCAAATTCATTACCGTGTTCACCGGCAGTCGATGTGCCGGGGGGATGGATACTCGTAGACTTTACAAAGCGGAAGGCGGTATCAAGAGCTGCCTCATGCTCTTCAGCGCCGGGAACCGCCCTGGCAAATTTAACCAGGTCGGCCAGTGACAGCAGCTCCTCCAGCACCCCGGCAATTCCATTGACGGCCTCAGGGGAGCTTCCCAGGTCGCCGATGATCTCGCGGCTCGTCCGCTCCATTGTCATGATACCAAACCTTCTTTCTATATATTTACGGATAATGTCTGTAATTCTTGTGTAGTATTCCTTAATCTTTCCTTTCTGCCAGAGGGACTCCTCCTTCAATTCCTTAAGTTCCCTGAGAGCAGTAACATGTGCCGGTTCGGCCGGTTCAGCCCGTGCAGGTTCATCCGGCATACCGGCCGCATCCTTTCGCCTTCTTAAATACCTGAACAACCACCATGCTGCAGCTAACAGCAAAATAAACAAAAGTATCCAGGTAATGACCCAGGCAATTCCCACCGGTATCCCGAAAGGGGACTTAATATCAAAAATACCGGAATCCATATCCACTTCCGGAGCATGAACCTCAATCGCGGTGCGCCTTGTCCTGAGTACCTGCTCATCATCCTCCAAAAGGAATGCAAACGGGAGAGCCTCAACGTAATGTTCGCCGCTATAGAAGGAGGTAACCCGGTAAGACCTGGTTATTCTCAGCCTCTCCTCACCTGTCTTTAATGTATCTGCAGGCATGGAGCCAAGTATCTCTATACTGGCTGAAAGGGTATCCTGCAGATGCGGAAAGGCTACATGCATTCCCTCAGGCTGGTCTACCGTGATGGTGAAACTGGTTTGCCCGCCAAGCATTATGGCCGTAGTGTCAAATCGGGCAGAGATGCTGATAAGCTGTGCATTCAAATGCAAAACCGGCATCCATGTTAACAGGAAGATGAGCCAAGCGGTTCTGGCAGGAAATATATATCCCGGTTTTCCCTTAGAACTCGTATATGGCAAAAATATTCCTGTCATCTGTTATTATGTTTCCGGCATTAACAACCCGTGTGACAATACATTTCCCGTTCCATCTTATCTCCGCTTAAAAAGATTGATGAGCGGTTTAACATAATCTTCTGATGTGCTTATCTTAACTGCATCAATACCGTTCCTTGCAAAAAGCTCTGAAAGCCATTTATCATGCATCTGCCACCATGCAGAGTATTGCCTTCTCACCCCCTTTGACAGGGTGTCAACCCATCGTACCCCGCCAGTCTCCGAATCGCGCATACGGATCATGCCCACCGGAGGCAACTCCCTCTCCCTGCCATCGTATATCCTGATGGCCACCAGGTCGTGCTTCCGTGCCGCTATCCTGAGAGTGTCCTCAAAGCCATTATTATTTAAGGCTACTTCCTGTATGTCAGTATTGTCTCCCTTGTCTGAACCAGGCTTCACCAAAAAATCAGAAATCAAGAAGGCAGTGCTTCGCTTCTTGATCGCGTTGGTAAGGTATTTAAGGGGCCCGGCGAGGTCGGTACCCCTGTTTTCTGGTACAAAATCGATCAACTCCCTTATTATATGGAGTATGTGTTTACGGCCCTTTTTGGGCGGTATGAACTTTTCCACCTTGTTACTGAAAAATATCACACCTATTTTATCATTGTT
Source organism: Marinilabiliales bacterium (assembly GCA_007695015.1). Lineage (NCBI taxonomy): Bacteria > Pseudomonadati > Bacteroidota > Bacteroidia > Marinilabiliales > Marinilabiliales bacterium. The sequence goes on along the minus strand of REEN01000047.1, from coordinate 58,987 downwards.
GTGGATAGCCGAGAAGGAAAGTACTGCTGCAATCTCGGTCATCATGTTCTTCTTCAGCATACCGCTGGTGCCGAACTCCCTAGAACCGCTCGTGTCGATGAGCAGCATAACGGTCAGCTCACGCTCCTCCTCGTAAACCTTGACATAGGGATGGCTGAACCTGGCAGTAACGTTCCAGTCAATGTTCCTGATATCGTCGCCAGGCTGGTACTCCCGCACCTCACTGAATGCCATGCCTCTTCCCTTAAAGGCCGAATGGTAATGGCCGGCAAAGATATCCCGTGAGAGTCCACGCGACTTTATCTCGATCTTCCTTACCTTTTTAAGCAGTTCCCTGGCTTCCATTTTTCATATTACTCTTTGAACCTGCAATATGCGAACCCTACCCTCATAACTCAGGGTCAGCTTTTCTTACAGTTACCGTAAACATCCAGTCACCCTCCTCCAGTGTCAGCATGAAGGTCTCTCCCCTTGTTCGCGCAATCCAGCGGTTATCTCCCCGGTTTTCATAGTCCACGTCATACCTCCCGGTCATATCATCAAGGTAATCGATGTCAACCATCAGCCTGGTAAAGGTACACCTGCCTTCACTGTCCATGAAGACCAGCAGTGTCATGTCGCCCGAAACGTGCTCGAAGGTCATGAATTTCAGCTCATCGTCATTGGGTGGATCCCTGAGGACATATCCCTCGTATGCCCCTGCCAGGTAGTCCTGAATCTCAGAGTCCTTCATCCCCGGCAATATCTGAGCTGATATTTCCGCCGTAAGGCTTAAAAACATTATGGCCAGGAGTATGCGCATTGACTGGGTGACTAATCAGGGTACCTCAACAGTGTTGAGTATTTCGGTAATTATATCTTCAGATAATATATTCTCCGCCTCAGCTTCATAGCTGAGACCAATCCTGTGCCTCAGCACATCATGGCACACTGCCCTCACATCTTCGGGAATGACATAGCCGCGGTGCCTGATAAATGCATAGGCTTTGGCGGCGCGCGCAAGGCTGATACTGGCCCTGGGCGAGGCCCCGTAGCTGATCATGGCCTCAAATTTTCCAAGCCGGTAATCCGTAGGGAACCTTGTGGAGAATACTATATCAAGTATGTATTTCTCGATCTTCTCGTCAATATATACATCCTTGACCACTTTCCTGGCGTTTATTATGTCGCCGGGCGACAGCACCCTTTCTGGCTTTGGAAATTCGGCTGCCAGATTCTGCCTGATAATGATGGTCTCCTCGGCCCTTGTGGGGTAGGTTATGACCACCTTGAGCATGAACCTGTCTACCTGTGCCTCGGGAAGCGGATAGGTACCCTCCTGCTCAATAGGGTTCTGCGTTGCCATTACCATGAATGGCTCCTCAAGCCTGAATGAATCCGAGCCTATTGTAACCTGGCGTTCCTGCATAGCCTCGAGGAGGGCGGACTGCACCTTGGCAGGAGCCCTGTTGATCTCATCGGCCAGGATGAAATTTGCAAATATGGGCCCTTTCCTTACGTGAAACTCCTCTTTCTTCTGGCTGTAGATCATGGTTCCTGTCAGGTCGGCCGGTAACAGGTCGGGAGTGAACTGGACACGGTTGAAGCGGGCATTGATAACGCCGGCAAGGGTGCTTATGGACAAGGTCTTTGCAAGTCCGGGCACCCCTTCGATAAGTATGTGCCCGTCAGACAACAGTCCTATCAGCATACTGTCGGTCAGATGCTTCTGCCCCACTATCACCTTTGACAACTCGTTGTTGATGGCATCGATGAAAGAGCTCTCCTGTCTGATCCGCTCGTTAAGCTCTTTAATGTCAATTGTTTCCTGCATAAATTGTTAATTTAATAGTTTTTCATGATAGCAGCGGTCCTGAATTTGGAAATTAACGCCGGTGAGGAAAATGTTATTATGGTAAAAATTTTTAAAATTTGTTAACCGATTAACAGACTGACCCCAAAAATACAGTAATTCCGCTAAACATAAAACCTGCCAAAGTGCCCGGCAGTGTCAAAATTTCACAAAAAGTGACAATTTATCAACAGTTCCTTACCCGATATGGACCGTCAGCATGGTACAATTCGAAAAAAGCGGTTTATATTTACCGGGAAACCAACACCGTGTGATATGTTCGAATCACTGGCCGCAATTGACAGCATAAGGCTGAACTTTTCGGAGGGGGGACTGCTCTATATGAATATAACACTGGCCTGTATTATGTTCGGGGTCGCAATGGAGATAAAGATAGAAAACTTCAGAAAGATATTTCTTTATCCCAAATCGGCCATCCTGGGTATTGTTTCACAGTTCCTGCTTCTGCCCGCACTCACCTTTGCCCTTGTCATAATGCTCAATCCGCCCCCGTCGGTGGCAATGGGCATGATCCTGATCGCGGCATGCCCGGGGGGAAACATCTCTAATTTTATCTCGGCACTGGCGAAAGCCAACATAGCCCTTTCTGTGGGGCTTACTGCTTTTGCAACATTGTCAGCCACGTTTTTCACCCCTTTCAACTTCGCATTCTGGGGAGGGATGTATGTTCGTTACTATCAGCAGGCCGGCCACCTGAATATTCCTATCCAGATAGACTTCCTCGAGATGGCCAGGACTGTGTTCATCCTCCTGGGTATACCGCTAATCGCGGGGATGCTGTTTGCACATAAGTTCCCGAAGTTTGCAGAAAAGAACATGAAAAGGATCAAGATCACATCTATCCTGCTCTATCTCTCCTTTATTTTCGGTGCCCTCATTTCAAACCTGGAACACTTTACATATGTCATATTTCCGATCGGACTGCTGGTCTTCCTGCTGAACGTGCAAACACTTTCAACCGGCTACATGGTCGGCACGGTGGCCCGGGTGCACAAAGCGGACCGGCGGACACTCAGCATTGAGACCGGTATTCAGAATAGCGGACTGGCACTTGTACTGATATTCAATATTTTCCATGGCAACGGTGGCATGGCCTTCATGGCTGCCTGGTGGGGTATCTGGCAGATGGTGAGCGGTCTGCTTATAGCATGGGCGCTTTCGCGGATAAGGATACCTGAAATGAAACTCTCGGAGGTGCCCGTCAAACCGGACCGTTAGCATCATTCTGACGGTTATAAAAAGTCAGCAGGCCTGTAAGCCGGGTTCTGTATCCCCTATCGGGGACTTCCATCATCTGTCTGGGACAGCCGTCACCGGCTGCCTCTTGCGGCCTACCCCTTCCGGTCATCCCCTTCGGGGAATGCAGGACGGGCAGCCCTGCTTTTCTGAATTAACAGAAAACCCGGAATATACATGGCCTTACAGCTCACGGAACGGACGGCTCCGCCTGTCGCCAGACGGACCGGTGAGCTCTTACCTCACCTTCTCACCCTTACCCCGGCATGCGGGGCGGTTTTTTTCTTCTCCGTTACCATACCCTCACAGGTATCTTCCCGTTAGGAAGCATGATGCCCTTTGCTGCCCGGACTTTCCTCCCCCCGCCTGTGGCGGAAGGCGATGGAACGGCCTGCTGATTTTGATAATAACACCTGGATCACACAATCAATTGCATGACCTGCACGGCAAAATTACAAAAAAGTGTCTGACAATCAACCGATCATGTCAAATATTGTGCCGGAATGATTTATGGACCTCCGGTACAGTCCGCAAACCCTTATCAGATATTCCGCTGATCCCGGTTACTGCCGGCCTTAGCCCTGGACAGATGCTCATGTTGGATTCCCGGTAGTGCCGGCCGGAGCCTGAACAGATAATTATTTTCTGATGATGATCATTGTGGCCCCGTACCCGTACTCCTTAAACGAGGCATCCTGGTAACGAAGCTTAGGGTATTTCTTATCAAGCGTTTTCCTGATCTCATATTTCAGCTTCCCCTGCCCTATTCCGTGTATAAAGACTATCCTTCTGGTTTTGCCACGCAATGCTCCCTCAAGTGCCGTGGTAAAGCGGGCCATCTGGATATCAAGGGTCTCTTTCCCGGACAGGGAGCTGTGATCCTCCAGAAGTTCCCCTATATGGAGATCCACCTCTTCAACAAGTGGATCGGCGGCTGTCTTCTTCTTTCTGCTATCCTTATCCTTACTGTCCGTTTCCACTTTACCGGCAATGAGCCTGCTTATCTCCTGTTCTCTTGCTTTCCTGACCTCCCGGTCATATTGATCTGAGATAACCGGGAGTATCCGCGCATTCTCCTCAAAAAAATCGTTTATCGTAAAGCTGCCGTCCGAATAGATATCGACGGGATCAAGTCGCAGATCTGCCTGTGACGGTGATACGGGATCATAAATGCCTTCCATGTAAAAAAGTGCCTGGAACTTCAGAGTGATGAATGAGTTCACCTCCTCCCTGCTGAAAGTGCACACCCGGATCTTGGTTTCGGGGTCCAGGTTGCCTGATGCGATATTCAGCCAGGACGGATCATCTTTCCTCAGAAGTGTATAGAACACCATAAGGCTGCTGTCATTTATCAACCAGAGCTCCAGTTCACTTCCGTGCTTTGCTTCAACAAGTCCCCCCAGTATATTACGTTCGGCAGAGCCTGCTCCGGGTCCGAATTCTTCCGCGTCTGCAGTTGTCACCTCTGCCTTTTTCTTTCCCGGGGGCGAACCATAGTCAGAAGATACCTGATCGGCCGGATCCGCCGGATCTGCCTCATAGCCTTGCGCCGCTTGAATTACCTCATCAACCTTATCTTCCTCGTCCTCATCATACTGATCGCCGTCCACATCAAAAGCATCCCTGGCAGGAATACCTTTGCCGGAACGGGAACCGGTACCCGGGCCGGTGTTTTGACTGCTGTACTTTCCCGAAGATTCGCCGGGTACAGGAATTAACTCCGACACGGGAACAGGGACCTCAAATCCTTCATCAATCAGCACAATGGCCATCTTCGGATCGTCCAGGCTGATTACCACCCCACCACCTGTGTCGTTAAGGAATTTCACCCTGTCGCCTTCGCTTATCATATTTCAGCAGATTTTGTTCAGATTATGGTACAAAAATAGTTAATTTCGCCGGACTAAACTGAGTGATGATTCATGCACCTTTCTCCCGGAGATATCAGAATGGAGGATTACACCTACGATCTTCCCGCTGCAAGGATCGCCAAATACCCTTTGAAGGACAGGTCAGCCTCAAGGCTGTTGCTGTATGACAACGGCGCAATTACCCACCTGCCTTTCCGCGGGATAGCAAAACTTGCAAAGAATGGCGGCTTAATGGTGTTTAACAATACGCGGGTAATACAGGCCAGGATAATCATGTACAAATCGACAGGCTCAAGAATAGAAATATTCCTGCTCGAACCCCTGGAGCCCTCCCTATACACAGAAGCATTCCTGGCAGGGCCGGGGTGCCGGTGGAAATGTATGATTGGAAACAAAAAGAGATGGAAGGGTGGCCACCTGGAAAAAGAGGTAATTATTGAGGGAGCGGCAGCGGTGCTAAAAGCCTTAATGGTGAAAGACCATGGAGGCTGGCAGGAAATAGAGTTCAGGTGGAAGCCTGAAGCCCTGGGATTCGGGGCAATTATAGACGGAGCCGGACTGACCCCGGTACCGCCCTACCTGGGACGCGATTCTGAAGCAGGCGACAAAAACTGGTACCAGACAGTCTATTCCAGGCATGAGGGCTCAGTGGCTGCACCTACTGCAGGCCTCCATTTTACCGGAGAGATCCTTGATGAGATCAGGAGATCCGGTTCTGCCACCGGTGAGATAACCCTCCATGTGGGAGCAGGCACCTTTGCACCTGTCAAATCCCCCACTGCAGAGGGGCATACTATGCATGAAGAGCATTTTACCGCTTCAGGTGAGATAATACGCCGGATATTACAGAACCATGGAGCAGTCACCGCTGTCGGCACTACCACCGTCCGGACACTGGAGAGTCTTTACTGGCTGGGCGTCAAATGCTTACATAATAGCAAAACAAATATAGAACCCCGGTGTAACCACGGTCCCTCCGAAGCCGACGATATCAGCCTCGGACAGTGGGAGTATCTTGACCTGCCCGGTGATGTTACTGTAACCGAAGCAATGAATGCCCTGCTGAATAAAATGGCAAATGAGGGTAATGACCTCCTTAAAGCAAGAACGGAACTTATGATAGTTCCGGGCTACCGGTTCAGGTTAACGGACAGGATGATGACCAATTTTCACCAGCCGGGCAGCACGCTGCTGTTACTTGTAGCCGCATTCATAGGAAATGATTGGCGAAGGGTGTATGAATATGCACTGAACAATAATTTCAGGTTCCTGAGTTACGGAGACACAGCGCTGCTAATTCCTGCAAAAAAGAAGAACCCTGCTGAAATGATTTAAAATTCATCACGGGTCAGGGTAATAAAAGGAATAACGGTGAAGCAGACGCTATATTCAGACTTTCAGCTTTTTCTCTATCTCCTGTATGCAATGCATGAAGCGCTTGTCGGTTTCCATAAGGTTATTAACCGTCTTGCAGGCATGCAGGACTGTTGCATGATCCTTACCCCCGATCTGCGATCCTATCGTTGCCAGTGACGATTTGGTCAGGCTCTTTGAGAAGAACATGGCAACCTGGCGGGCCTGGACTATCTCCCGCTTCCTGGTCTTCACCTGCAGTTGATCAAGTTGAATATTGAAATAGTCGCAGACCACTTTCTGAATATACTGAATGGATATCTCACGCTTGCTGTTCCTGACAAGCCTGTCGATCACCTGCCTGGCGAGTTCATTGTTTATTTCACGCCTGTTAAGGGTGGACTGGGCCAGAAGGTTGATCAGCGCTCCCTCAAGCTCCCTGATATTGGTTGTTATATGCGTTGCAAGTGTCTCTATCACATCTTCCGGGATATCTATGCCGTCGTTATAAACCTTCTGCTTCAGGATGGCGATCCTGGTTTCAAAACCGGGTGACTGCATATCGGCCGATAACCCCCACTTGAACCTTGACAGCAGCCGCTGCTCCATCCCCTGAAGCTCCACGGGAGGTTTGTCAGATGTCAGTATGAGCTGTTTGCCGGACTGGTGAAGATGGTTGAATATATGGAAGAAAATGTCCTGCGTTTTCTCTTTTCCGGCAAAATCGTGCACGTCATCAATTATCAGCACATCGATCATCTGGTAGAAATGCAGGAAATCGTTCCTGTTATTGTTTCTTATAGCTTCTACAAACTGGTTGGAAAATTTGTTCGCATCTACGTACAGAACGGTTTTATCAGGAAACTTCTCTTTGACCTCTATGCCAACAGCCTGTGCCAGGTGAGTTTTACCAAGGCCGTTGTCACTGTAAAGGAAGAGGGGATTGAAAGCCGTCCCGCCGGGTTTGGCTGCAACAGCAAGTCCGGCCGAACGTGCAAGACGGTTGCAGTCACCTTCGACAAAATTGGAAAAAGTCTTATCAGGGCATAGCTGAGGATCAACATGGAGTTTCTTAATGCCGGGTATTATAAACGGGTTCTTAATGGTATTCTCACCGTCATCGAGCGGGATTGTAACGGGCTTGTTTCGTGGCTCGGACTTCGATCTGCCGGGGAACCTCACCGTATACGGCTTGATATCGGAGAAACCGTTGTTCTCCATCACAACGTTATATTCAAGCTTGGCATCATTACCCAGCTCTTTCCTCAGTGTTTTGCTGAGTATATCGATGTACTGTTCTTCCAGGTATTCGTAGAAAAAGGGGCTGGGAACCTGTATCGTCAATACATTGTGGTCAATTTTCAGGGGTACAATAGGCTCAAACCATGTCCTGAAACTTATTGAGGGCACATTATCCCTGATTACCTTGAGACAATTATTCCAGATCGCAACGTGATTACTATCCATTTAAACACTAAATCTTTGAATAAATTATAACTTTTTTTACGCTGAAGCAATTTTGTTAAAAAAATGATTAAAAAAAAATTGCTCCGGGTATTGACATTGTGGAAAATAAAACAATGGTTTTATTAACAAAGCCTTAAAAGAGGGAAAAAAATGAAAAAACTTTTAATAGTCTTATTATCATATCATTAAACCAAATCCGTGTTAATAAATTGTTAACTACAACTTTACTCGCTGTTAACTAATGTTACTCTTAACCGGAAGAAAAAAAATTGATTATTTAATCAATTTAAAACGGCCATTTGTCAAAATAGAAAAGCTCTTTATTCGCGTTTCCGGCCAAAAATAGAAAAGTGGACATACCTTCCCGGATGCTCCCTCAGGTCAATGACCAGCTGGTCCAGATTCCTGGCTGCACTTTCCAGATTGTTGTACAACTCCTCATCTGCCAGAAGCTTACCTGCTGTCCCTTCACCGCGGTTCAGCCTTTTCATTACGTGGTTGAGCTCCTCCAAAACATTGTTCACATTGCTTACAGCTGTCAAAAGATCTGACTGGGCCAGAGAATCGGAAACAGAGACAAAATTATCGGAGATATATTCAAGGTTGGACATGATATTGCCGAAACGGTTCTCCTGATCTGTCAGCATGCCCTCCAGGGTACTTACCGACCTTTTCAGTCCTGCAATTGCATCTCCTGCATTTATTACACCTTCTGAAATACTTTCCTGTACATCCTTATCCAGAATTGACCTCATAATGACAAAAACCGAATCAACCGATGCCAGCATGCTTTCAGCTTTGTCGCGCACCGGCTCTACCTGCCGCAGAAGTCCCTCCACAAGGTCGGGCTCTACCTCCGACCTGAGGGTATCACCGGGATTGTGCCTCTCAGAAGATTCTCCCATGATAAGGTCAACTGCCTTGGTGCCCATGAAATCTGAATTGATAATTCTGGCAACCGTGCCCTCAGGCAGTTCTATCTTCCGGTCGATCGACAACCTTACCTGCAAATATCTCTGTCCGCCGGTAAATCTTATGTCATCAACATAACCAACCCTGTGACCGCTAAGCATGACATGCCCCGACTCCATTAGTCCCCCGACACGGTCATATAATGCATAATAGTCATTGGTGGGTGAAAACACATTCTTACCCTTAAGGAACCCGTATCCCCAGATGAAGAACGCCAGGGTTATGATTACCAATAACCCGACCTTTGCTTCTTTGCTTAACTTTACCGTCATCTGATAATTTTCTTTTAGTTTTGGTGGGTAACAATTCCCGGTACGGGAAGATATTTGCCACGTATAGTTTCAATCTCTGTTCAAAACTTCCTGCAGTGATACCAGCCGTCCTTCGCTAACTGCAACGATGAAGGCGTCAGGAAAGATCTGTTGCAGCTTTGTTCTAAGTTCCGCAGCATCTTCAAGAGTTGCAGAAGCCCCGACAACATATCTGAACAAACCGCCGGATTCAAATACCTCAACATCTTCAATTCCCCCAAAAAAATCGGAATCAAGTGGTATCTTATTCCTGGATGAGCCTACCTGAACCTTGAAAACCACCTCATCACCTTCACCGGTCTTCGGCACAGTTTCCTGTCTCTCCATCTCTTTTGCCTCTTGTTCACTGTCAACAGATGCGATATCTGCACTGTTTTCCGCCACGGTTCCTGAATTACCAGAAGCGGCGCCTGCAACCCTGCTGTCCCTCCTGCCATTCCTGTTAATGTTTCCCCCACCTGCTGCATAGAGGGCATCGCTCTTTCTCTCTATCGATACCTTGTAATCCCTGAATGCCCTGAAAATTGCAGATGCTATATATGCCTGGCCCTGCTCCGACATCAGGAACCTCTCCTCCTCTTCATTGCTTATAAACCCAACTTCAATCAGCACACTCGGCATGGTTGTCTGCCAGAGCACCAGAAAACCCGCCTGCCGGACTCCCCTGTCAACCCTTCCTACCCTTTCCCTGAACTGACCCTGAACATAAGATGCAAAGTCCAGACTCTGTGAAAGATAAGTGTTTTGCATTAAAGAGAAGATAATATATGATTCGGACGAATTGGGATCGAACCCCTCATATTGTTCATCGTAATCATCCTCCAGCAGGATAGCGGCATTTTCCTTCATCGCTACCTCCAGATTCTCCTTTGATGTGTGATGTCCCATCACAAATGTGTCCGTTCCCCTGACGGTCCGGTTGGTATTGGCGTTTGCATGTATCGATATGAACAGGTCGGCATTGTTCCTGTTCGCTATCTCCGCACGCCTGTGAAGCTCGACAAACTCATCTGTCGACCTTGTATATATTACATTGACATCGGGAAGATGCTGGTTGATATACTCGCCAAGTTTCAACGAGACAGCGAGTACTATGTCCTTCTCCCTGCTTCGTCTTCCCAAAGCCCCCGGATCCCTTCCTCCGTGCCCCGGATCAATCACTACTGTACGAAGCCTGTATGCGCCATCACTGACTGCTTGCAGGGGAGAGACCATAAAAAGTGAACAGAAAACAAGAATTACCGGGAAAATCCGTTTAGAATGAATAAAAAGGGACTTTAAATTACCGGCCATCTGACTCCAAATTGATTTTATTGGTTAGTTTTGAGAGTTCAAATTTCTAACTGATCTGGATACAAAAATAGTATAATAAAATTGCATAATAAGTATTATATCAAGCTTTTTAAGCTCCTCCTTCACATAATACCTTCTATAATACTGGTGCTTTTGATCTCCGGATTCGACAAACCTCCGGAGCAGGTTGTTCCGTATTTGGCTGCATATACACCGCTGCCCCCTGATCCCAGTCAGGGACAGTCCCAGGGGATCAGGCCAGATACACTGAATCAGTTACCCCAGGATGCGATTCCCGATACACTGAACCAGTTACTCCAGGATGCGACACCCGATACACTGGATCAGTTACGTCAAGGGATTATTCCCGATACGCTCGGACGTGATATCTATTATCCGGGCATTGAGCCGCTGCCGGATACCGGCGAAGAACCGTCTGAGGCCGGCCCTGAGCAACCATCATCGCCCGACAGGGCAGAGCGACGGTCCGACCGGCTTGAAGCACCACTGGAGTACAATGCTGAAGATTCCATAGATATTTCTGTTTCTGAAAATAAAATATTTCTGTATGGAGAGGCATGGGTCAAATACGGAAATATTGAGCTCAGGGCAGCCTATATTGAAATGGATATGAACGCCAGGGAGATATATGCAAGCGGCCTTCCAGATGAAAACGGTGTAATAACGGGACGGCCGGTAATGACCGAGGGTCGCGACACATACGAGGCAGAGATAATGAGGTATAATTTCGAGACTGAAAAGGGATGGATTTCAGGAATTATCACGGAGCAGGAAGGGGGCTTTCTCCACGGTAACGTAACAAAGAAGCACGAAAATGACCATCTTCACATCCATGGGGGTAAATATACTTCATGTGACCATGAACATCCTCATTTCTATATCGCTCTTACCAGGGCAAAAGTGATCCCCGATGAAATGGTTATCAGCGGGCCGGCCTACCTGGTAATTGAAGATATCCCGCTGCCCATTGCTGTTCCGTTTGGTTTCTTTCCCAACAAACCCGACCGCACCTCGGGTGTCCTGATGCCCAGTTACGGCGAAGAGGCAAACAGGGGTTTCTACCTGCGCGAGCTGGGATACTACCTGCATCTCAACGATTATGTAGACCTGCGGCTTACCGGCGATGTTTACAGCCTTGGATCATGGTCGGCAAACGCCATGTCAAATTACAATCTGCGCTACAGGTTCGGGGGAAGCATGCGATTTGCCTATTCAAACAATGTTGTTGGTGACAGGGGAATGGCAAATTTCCAGCAGAATACCTCCTACAATATTGCATGGCAGCACAGGCAGGACCCCAAGGCCTCGCCCTACAGTAATTTCTCGGCAAGTGTAAATTTCGGATCCAGCTCGTTCAACCGGTTCAATACTGTTGATCCGGACAGGTTTGCTCAGAATACTGCGCAGTCAAGTATTTCGTTAAGCCACCGGTGGCCCGACTCGCCGTTCAGCCTGACAAGCAACATAAGCGCAAACCAGAACTTCTCTAACCAATCGGTCAGCGTAAGGATGCCCTCAGTCAATTTTAACATGGCCAGGCAGTATCCTTTCAGGAACCCCGACAGGGTAGAGCAGCGCTGGTATGACAATATTGAGCTCAGCTATTCCTCAAAGCTTGACAACAGGATAAACACCTTCGACACACTCCTTTTCAGAAGGGAAACGCTGGGCGATATGCAGAGCGGTTTCCAGCATGACATACCCCTGCGTGCCAACTTCAGGGTTCTTAACCTTCTTAACCTGACACCTTCACTCACCTATACCGGTGTCATGTACACCGAGCAGATAAGGAAGACCTGGGTGGATGATTATTTTGACCCGGTAAGAAATGAGGTTGTCCCAAGTCTTGTTACCGATACAATCCCCGGTATAGTCTACGGTCACGCACTGACCCCCAGTTTCTCCACAGGCCTGAGCCAGAATATATACGGCATGTTCCAGTTCAGGGATTCAAGGGTTGAAGCGATCAGGCATGTGATGGTTCCGTCGGTCGGCTTCAGTTTCACTCCCGATATGGAAGGACTGGTGCCGGATTACTACAGGGAGGTCCAAAGGGATACCCTGGGCAATACAACCGTTTATTCAATATTTGAGGGACAGCTATACGGAACCCCGTCTATAAGGGGGCGTGCCGGATCAGTCAGCCTCAGCCTTGCAAACAATATCGAAATGAAAGTGCGTGACCGGAACGACCCGGATGCTGAATCACGTAAGGTAAAAATACTGGACCGGCTCAACTTTACTACCAGTTACAATGTTTATGCCGACTCCATGAACTGGTCGACAGTTAACATGAGCGGGAACACATCCATATTGAACAACAGGGTCAATATCAATTTCAATGCAGTGATGGACCCCTATGCCGTTGATGATAATTTCAGGCGCTACAGCGCCTCTCAGTGGAGCGTAAACAGGAGACCGGGGCGTATAACGAGGGCGGGACTTAGTATGACCATGGGATTACGTTCAGCGGCGGCGGACAGGAGGCCGGCTCCTGGTGCACCACCCCCCGGTAACGGATTGGCACAACCTGAAGGAATGGACCCCATGATAACAGCCGGAGACGAAATGCCTCCCGGAGAGGACAGGTTCTCTCACCTGGACGATATAGATGCCTCGGTTTATTATTATGGCGATTACGTTGATTTCAATGTACCGTGGAACCTGAGCCTAAGGTATAACCTGACATATGCCAAGCCACGTGATGAAATACAGATAAATCAATCCGTTAATTTTTCGGGAGATATGAGTCTCACGCCAAGATGGAGGATCGGCTTCAGTTCAGGTTATGATTTCAGGGCAGGAGATTTTACGATGACCAATATTAATGTTTACAGGGACCTTCACTGCTGGGAGATGAGGTTTGGGGTTGTTCCGTTCGGATCAAGGAAAAGCTGGAATTTTACCATCCAGGTAAAATCATCCATGCTCAAAGACCTCAAGTATCACACCCAGCGCAGCTGGTACGACAACTTTTTCAGGTAAAAGGCCGAAACAATATAGCTCAACACCGGGTATACGAAAACCCTTCATTAACATAACCCAATGAATATGAAACGAATAATCCACACCAAAAAAGCGCCTGCAGCTGTAGGGCCCTATTCACAGGCCGTTGAAATAAACGGGACACTTTTTATCAGCGGACAGATCCCTGTCAACCCGGCAACCGGGAAGATAGCCGATGGAGGAATAAGGGAACAGACCAGCCAGGTGATGGAAAATATAGGAGCGGTACTTGAAGAGGCCGGCTATGGCTTCTCAGACGTGGTAAAATCTACCTGTCTTCTGGATGACATGGACAATTTCGCAGCCATGAACGAGGTTTATGCAGAATACTACCATGAAGATCCACCGGCAAGGGCTGCATACGGAGTGTTCAGGCTTCCGCTGGGTGTAATGGTCGAGATTGAGACCATTGCGGTGAAATAACATATTTTCAGCTTATTGCCTGCTGCAGGTAGAAAAGGCCGAAGTCTCTGCCAGAAAAGACTGAAGTCTCAGGCAGAAAATGATTGCAGCCCCGGGCAGATCAAAAACCCGTGGCCATGCCTGTCAGAACTAAAAGGCGCAGGAATGGATCCGGAACTAACCGGCAAAGCCCATAAATAAAAAAAGCCTTCCCCTAACAGGAAAGGCTCCATTATCTGTTTCGGTTGCGCCTGCTATTCTGAAACAATCTCAAACTCCACCTCTACCTTGACCTCCTTGTGAAGCTTAATAGTGGCGGTGTAGGTGCCGACCTCCTTGACCAGGTCTTCCTTTATGGAGATCTGCTTCCGGTCAATCTCAAAACCGAGCTCACTGAGCTTTTCTGCGATCTGAATAGTGTTAACCGAGCCGAAGATCTTGCCCTTGGTGCTGGTTTTCGCACCGATTGTAAGCTTTGTTCCCTCTATCTTATCACGGAATGCTTCTGCTTCCTCAAGTATTTTTGCCGCCTTGTGAGCCCTCTGCCTCTGGTTTTCTTCATGCATCTTTCGGGCTGAGGGAGTAGCAACAACAGCAATACCTCTGGGTATCAAAAAATTCCTGGCATATCCGTCCTTTACTGTAACTATGTCATCGGCATAACCAAGATTCTCTATATCCTGCTTAAGTATAATATCCATTTTCGGTCCTCCAATTATTTATTTAAACAAATCCGTTACATAAGGCAGCAATGCAAGGTGCCGGGCACGTTTTACCGCTGTTGACACCTTACGCTGGTACTTAAGCGATGTACCGGTTATCCGGCGGGGAAGTATTTTACCCTGCTCGTTGAGGAACTTCTTCAGGAACTCGGGATCCTTGTAGTCAACATACTTTATCTTGTTCTTCCTGAAACGGCAATATTTCTTCTTTTTGATCTCTACCGTTGGAGGGGTGAGATATCTGATTTCTGATTGATTTTGTGCCATGGCTTATTCCTCCTTCTTTACTTCCTTGTTAGCAATTGAACGTCTTTTCTCACTATACACGATCGCATACTTGTCCATGCGAAAAGTGAGAAACCTCAGAAAGCGCTCATCACGCTTATATTCGGTCTCAAGCTTTGCGACAAGCTCTCCGGGCGCCCTGAACTCAAAATGGTTGTAAAAGCCCGTGGATTTGTTTTTGATGGGATAGGCCAGTTTCCTCAATCCCCAGTCCTCATGGTGGACTATCTCTCCTCCGTTGTCAGTGATAATTTTCCTGACTTTTTCAACCGCTTCCTTCATCTGACTTTCAGACAAAACGGGAGTAATAATGAAAACGGTTTCATACTGATTTAACATAATGATTTATTAGTTAATAATTTAGTTTAACCGCCCCCTGATTATGGGAAGGGGGACTAAGTCCTGATAAAACAGGCTGCAAAAGTAATAACTTTTTCCCTTATCTCAAAAGTTTTTTTACTGATACTCCGGACAATCAGCGCTGATCTATTTCGGCGCATCAACTGTGAACACATTGACGGCACAACACCTATGCCCGGAATGGCAGCGCAGTACCGGTACCCGGAATGACCCCGGGACACCTGTGTCCGGGTTAATACCAATACATCTGTACGCGGACTTAGGGTATTGCAACTGCTTGATGTATTTTTGCCGTCATAACAAACATAAATTCAGGGAGTTCCTGTGGCTGCCCGGCCGGTGGCCAGCTCCATCATTTTGTCGACCGGAACTGTGGCCGGCAAACCACTCTCAAGAGCAATGCTGCGAATAACCTCCGGCTGCAGGATGCCTGTGTCTGCAGCCATCCTGAACAGTGCAAACAGTATCGCATTCCTTGCACCGATAGAACGGAAATCTTGAGCAACCACCACTGCTCCCGTTGGCGGGCACTCAAGCGAACTGTCAATAAAGAGGCTGCCCCTTTTCATAGCTTCCACTCTCCTCCTGCAGTGCTCAAGTCCGTCATCAGAAGTGACCACCACCATATCGGGTATGTCAATGCCGTGGTACATTACCGTCCGGGGTGAAATGATAAGCTCGGCTGTGGAAAACCCAACACCTACAGTCACCGGGTAGCTGCCCTTCTGTGTAACGTGGTATCCCAAGCTTACAGCAGCGGCAGCAAGAATGCCGGCGGCAAGTTGAACACCCTCGCCGGCCGAGCCACTTAAAATAACAGAAACGGCATTACCTGGCGGCACATTATTACCTGGGGCAATAGTCTTAAGCTCACTCAGAAGGTCTTCGCTCTTCTTACCCTGCTCAATCATAAACGGCTTCCTGTCGTTTACCCATCTCCCGGGCAGCCTTCCCGAGTCCTCCATGATCTCTCTGAGTTTCTTTCCGGGATTGAGCCTTACACCGTAACTGGGACAAATTTCAACGACCTCGATCAGCGAGAACCCGCCAGTTTCAAATGCCTCCTGCAGTATACCGGAAATATCACCCACGCCGGCTACCCGGCCTGAAAATGCAGCACCCGAAGTGTGTGCAAGGGCACAAAGGTCGTAGCCTGACCAGGGATTCCCCTCAGACGATGTGGTTGTTTTAAAGCCGCAGGGAGTAAGTCCGCTTGTTTGTCCCCCCGTCATCCCGTAAAGCATGTTGTTATGCACCACCACGGTCATGTCCAGGTTCAGCCTGGCGGCCTCAAGTATATGCTGCAGTCCGATAGTGCTGCCGCCGTCACCTATGAATACAATGATCTTATTCCCCTTTTCCCCTGTTCCCATAGCGATACCTGCGCCAAGGGCAACAGACCTGCCATGGAGGCCGTGAACAGTGTGAGTATTGAGGCAGCCATCAATAATACCGTGACAACCTATATCTGTAACCACCGTCACATCCAGGGCCTCAAGTCCCATACGCTCCAGTGCCTTAGCCGTATTCTTTGCTATAAGGTCATGTCCGCACCCTTTGCAGTAGGGCAGATCTTTTCTCCTCAGTATTGTGCTCATAACAGTACCTCCCTGGTTATTTCGCCGGGAGCAATCATCTTTCCTAACGCACCAACAGTGCGAACCCTTTCAGGCAGTTTCTCTCCAAACATAAGCCTGGCAAACTGGGCATTGATATTCTCCTCGGTTATTACTACCCTTTCATATTTACCTGTAATCACGTAATAGATATCCGGCAATGGCAGCAATGTGCCTGCGACAAGAAGCGACACGTTTTTTCCGCTTTCGCGGATACCGCTTACAGCTTCCCTGGCAGCAGCAGCGGTTATTCCGTAGGACACAACGAGTGTGGCGGCATCATCCTGGCTATCATATTGGTAACAGGTATAGCTTTCCAGATGATGCTTCGCCTTATCCTCAAGTCTCCTGGTATTGGCCAGGGCCTCACTGGTGGAATGACGCAGTATCCCTTCCCTGTCATGAGTGGAGGCATTGAGCCGGACCTGCCGGCTCCCGTTGGCCACGGGAAGGAACGCCGGGATCCCGTCCTTTCCCGGTTCGTAGGTTTTGTATTCAGTACCACCGGGAGAATGCCTTTCAAAGGGGGAAATATCATCCAGCAGTGACAGATCGAAACTTCTGCGGGTCATCATCTCCTCCTTTGAGGTAAGGAATATCACAGGGGTGCGGAGGCGGACCGCAGTATGTACTGCTTCTGCAGCAAGATTCCAGGTATCCTTAAAGCCGTCACCACACAGCACCGGCACCTGGTGGCCTCCCGATATCATCCCCCTCAGCAGCGCCAGGTCTCCCTGCGCCCCGCATGTGGCTGTCCCCGTTGCCGGTCCCAGTCGCTGGACAAGCACGATTACCATGGGCAATTCCATCATAAAAGCCATATTTACCGATTCTATCATCAGTGCAAACCCGGGAAATGATGTTGCCGTAACCGGGATCCTGCCGGCTGCTGCAAGACCCGACATCCACTGCAGGGTTGTTATTTCATCGGGGGCGGGAAGCATCAGGGGCAGGCGCCGGCCTGCATACTGGTACAGCAGGTTCGCCGGTGTAATGGGATAACCTATGAAAGCATCGGCCCCTGCCCGGGCCATCGCTTCGGTTACAAGACGGCTGCCGTCAATGATAACCATCTGACTGTCATTCTTAACTTGCATATATCACATTGTTTTTCAGGAGTTCATCAATCCTGTCCCCGGAATATCCCAGCAGGTTTGTCAGTATCTGTTTGCTGTGTTCACCATAGTGCGGAGGCGGCAGAAGATTTCTGGCGACCTCTATCCGGTCTGATGAAAAAGCAACTGAGCTGACCCCCTTTATCGATCCTGAGTTGAATGGCGCCTCAATCAGCATCGAGGCTGCTTCGGGCGTTTCAAAAACCTCTTTCATGTTAAACACCCCGCCCGCAGGTACACGCCTGCTCTCCAGCAGCTCAAGTATCTCTTTTCTTTCATACCCGCCAATGAGTTCCTGGAGCACCCTCTTGAGCTCTTCACTGTTGACAACCCTGTTGTAATTCTTAACAAACCTCTCATCATAAGCCATCTCCGGTCTCCCCAGCAAACGGCACAGCTCACCGAACTGTTTGTCGGTGCCTACCGCAAGCACTATCTCTTTTCCGTCTGCAGTTGAAAAGATGGTACCGTATGGCACTATGTTTGGATGGTCCGACCCCATCCTCCGGGGTATCGACCGGCCCACCAGCCAGTTTGTGGCCTGGTTTGCCAGTGATGCAACGCCCGATCTGAGCAGCGAAGCCTCTATAAACTGTCCCCCGCCTCCCCTTTCACGTGAAAGCAGGGCAAGAAGTATGGCCTCCTTCATCTGGTGAGCCGCCAGCACATCCATCAGCGCAACCGGCATCTTGGTCGGGTTACCACCGGGCTCACCGTTCATATAGGTAAAACCGCTCTCAGCCTGTATGATGGCATCATAACCCGCCCTTGGATTATCCGGGCCGTATCCCGTCACATGCGCGTAGATTAGTTTTTCGTTAAGGGCCTTAAGCGAGTTATAGTCCACCTTCAGCTTTTCGGCGTCGCCGGGCTTGTAGCTGGAAAGAAGGATATCGCTTTTGCGAACCAGCCGGTTGACAATCTCCAGTCCGTCGCCGGTGCTCATGTCAACGGCGAGGGACTGCTTCCCCCAGTTAACGCATGAAAAGTAGCTTGATATATCGGTATCCGGGTTCTCCACCGGAAGCTTCCAGTGCCTGGTCACGTCACCGCACGACTTTACGTTCTCAACCTTGATCACCGTGGCGCCCATCTCGGCCAGGAACAATCCCACGCTGGGTCCGGCCAGCACGTTGGCAAGTTCGGTAACCATAATACCCTTTAGCGGAGTTTCCATACTAAATATCTTTTTAATGGGATCCTGATCTTCTGAGCTTTTCCCTGATGTTTCCGGCTATAATGAACAGTATTGCCGAGCCCACACCTACAAAGGTCTCTTCTATCCTGAACCAGCCCAATTTATTGCCGGCAACTGCAAGGAGCACAGCCGCCGTACCTCCGGCAAAAGCCCATCTCACCCCTTCAGAGCTTATCCAGCCCCTGCGGTAAATACCAAGTATTATCACTATGGCACCTATGGCCCTTATTGCGTAGGATACATATGCAGCATCAAGTATTGCACCGTGAATGAATATCGCCATGGGAATAGTTACGAAGTTGACCAGGATGACCAGCCTTCGTGCCGTGGCAACTATCTTCTGGTCCACCGCCGTCTTGTTTATAAGGCTGTGGTAGATATCCTTGGTGGCTATGGTGACCACCGCGAAGTTTACAGGACCCACCGTTGAGAGAATGGCAGCCAGTATGCCCGCCAGTGCCAGTCCCCCGAAAAACGGGTGGATAAACTCCTCGGTTGTCATCAGGGTTGGAAGCACCATCTTCGGATTTGTAACGGCTTCAGCATCTATAAAGTAGCCTGTCAGGGCAATAAGGCCGAGCAGTGCCACCATGATCCCGAAAGGGGCAATTATAAGGCTCGAAAGGATTGCAGAATTCCTTGCCGTTTTAACATTGCGTGCTGCAAATATGGGCTGGATGCTTGCCTGGCCGGCCATACCGCCCAGCACTCCGCCGACTATAAGCGACATGGCATACGACATGCCCCCGCTGAAGGGATTGTACCAGTTGGCCGGCGACCCCAGCTCCACAAGACGCAGGGAAAGAGCTTCGAAGCCATTAATCTTGTCCAGCCCCACAACAAGAGCAATACCTGTTCCGATGAACATAGCCGCTACGTGTATGATCCCTGTGATAGCCAGCGCGTGCATACCGCCAACATAGGTGTAGGCTGTTATCACTATCGACGATATAAGCACAGCATTGGTCCAGCTTATGTCGAAAAGGGGGCCAAGGACACTTGCACAGGTCTGCAGCTGCACATATGAAAGGGTTATATAGGCTGCAAGGAATGCTACTGCCGAAACACTCCTTGTACGCTTGCCGAAAAGACTCTCAAGCATCTCGCTTACCGTATGTACGTTCTTCTCACGGTAATACCGGGCAACGGTAAACCCTATGATGATCATGCCAAAGGCAGTGGATATATTGTAGAGTACAGGCTGCATCGTGCCCGAAGTAAAGGCTTTTTCACTGACCCCGATGGTGCTCATGCCGCCAAGCCACTCCGATGCTACCACTACCGCACATGCTATCAGTCCCAGATTCCTTCCGGCCACCAGGAAATCGGCGGCAGACCTGCTTGCAATACGCTTGGTGAAAAGCGAAACAAGTATGATGAACAGGAAATAGCTTAATATTACCGTCAGATAAATGTTCATCCGTACAAATCAGGTTTATCAAATAAAGAATCGATGAATTATGTTTAGTATACTATCGGTATTCAGTGCCTTGAACGTATGAAACCCGCATGGTTTGTACAGGTTATTTTTTCTGCCTAAGGCTATTGCGGGTTCCATCTGTTTGTAATAGGTCCGTGACAAGGGAAACGTTACACAAAGCTAACATTTGACTTTTTATTACAACAAGATAAAAGTCAGGTTTCCGGCGACTGTATCAGTGCGTCATACATGATCTCAACGGGGTGAAGGGCCTTCCTGCCGGTTCCGTCGGTTATGTGGTGCCTGCAACTCGTGCCGGGTGCAGCGATCAGGGTGCCGGGTGAAGCTGCCCTTACTTCGGGAAAGAGCACCAGCTCGCCTACTTTCACTGAGAGTTCATAATGCTCCTTCTCATACCCGAATGATCCCGCCATGCCGCAGCATCCCGAAGGGATCTCCCTCACCCTGTAATTTTCAGGCAGGGAAAGCATCCTGATCGTCGGGGCGGTTGAAGCCACCGCCTTCTGCTGGCAATGGCCGTGCAGAAGCACTTCCGCCGGCTCCCGGGTAAACTGTCCGGGTGTTATCTTTCCTATGTCGGACTCAGATGCAATGAATTCATCAATCATGAACACTGATCCGGCCAGCTTTTTGGCCCTGTCGGCATACTCCCGGCCGGTGAGGTCGGGATATTCATCCCTGAAGGTGAGAATTGCTGAAGGTTCTATACCTATAATCGCAACATAATTGACCGATATGCCAGAAAAAAGCTCAATGTTCTTTTGTGCGATCTTCCTGGCCCTGCGCAGGAAACCCTTGGAGATGAATGTGCGCCCGCTCACACCATGTTTCATAATGTCAGTACGGTAACCGAGGCGGTCAAGCAGCATAACTGCCCTGATGCCCACATGCACGTCATTGTAACCGGTAAACTCATCTGCAAAAAGAAGCACCCTGCCATTTTGATGATCACCGCCATTAACCATGAACCGGTAACGGCGCATCCAACCCCGGAGGAGGCATGAGTGAAGCAGGGGTATGCTCCTTTCAGGTGCAAACCCGGCAAGAGATTTCACCATTTTAGAAATGAAAGGGTTACTTAAAACAGCATTGAACAGTCCGGGCCATACTGATCCGATCCTGTATATGAGAGTGATGTTGGCAACCAGCCGGGCCCTGAGAGGAGTGCCGTTTTTATCGTACCAGTGTTGCAGGAACTCGGCTTTAAGCTTCGCCATATCAACGTTCGAGGGGCACTCCGACTTACATCCCTTGCATGAGAGACAAAGGTCCAGGATATCATACAGCTCCCTGCTGCTGAACGGGCCACTGCCCGGTGGATTTGTAAGGAATTCCCTCATGAGGTTTGCCCTTGCCCTGGTGGTGGTATATTCATCCCTCGTTGCCATAAAGCTGGGGCACATGGTCCCTCCTGCCTTCTCACTCTTGCGGCAGTCACCCGACCCGTTGCATTGCTCGGTAAAACGGACTATTCCTCCCCAGGGTGAAAAATCAAACAGGGTCTCGTATTCGTTCACCTCCCTCCCGGGAGTATAACGAAGATGGGTGTTCATAGGGGGAGTACCGGTTATCTTGCCCGGGTTGAAAACACCCTGCGGATCCCAGGTTTCCTTAAGCTCGCATAACAGGCTGTAATTATCCTCTCCAAGGACCAGGGGAATGAACTCTCCCCTGAGACGTCCGTCGCCATGCTCGCCGCTGAGGGAGCCGCGGTATTTCCTTACCAGAAGGGCGACATCCCTGCCTATCCTGTAAAAAAGATCGACATCGACGGGGTCTTTCAGGTTCAGTACCGGCCGCATATGAAGCTCTCCCGACCCCACATGAGCATGAAAAACCACCTCCTTGCCGTACTTTTCAAGCAGGGCGCTTACCTCGTCAATATATTCCGGCAACACATCCACTCTCACCGATGTATCCTCGATCAGAGATACCGGCTTTGCATCTCCTTTCATGGTCGACAGCACTCCCAGTCCGGCTTTCCTGAGGTTCCAAACCCTGGGGATGTCCTTACCACTGATCACGGGAAAATGATAGCCGTATCCGGCATCCCTCATCCTCTTCTCCATTGCACTGGCAGCCTGCGTGATCCGGTCATGAGATTCCTCCGCAAATTCGATTATCAGTATGGCAGCCGGATCTCCCTCAATGAAGAAACGGTTCTTCCCCTGCTCAAGATTATCGCGGGTAAGATTCAATATGATGTCATCCATCATCTCGACTGCCCCGGGATTGAACTCAAGAGCCAGCAGGGTCGCCCTCAGCGCTTCCTCACGGGTTTTGAAGTGCGCACATACCAGCGCCTTGCAGGGAGGAGGCAGCGGAACCAGGTTAAGCTTGATCTCAGTTGCAAAGGCAAGGGTGCCCTCAGAGCCTGCCAGCAGGGTGCAGAGGTTAATATCCTTGCCGCCATCGGTAAATGGTGCAGTCTCCAGCAGAAGATCAAGGGCATATCCGGTGTTCCGGCGTGTCACCCGGTGATCGGGGTACCCGTTCCTTATCCGGCCGGCAATGCGGCTGTCACCCAACGTCAGGTCTATATGCCTGTAAATCCTGCTCTCAAGATTTTCTCCATTGCACATGTCCCTGAACTGCTCATTTGTCCTGCTCCCAAATAGGGCAACGCTGCCGTCTGAAAGTACCGCCCTCACCTCCAGGGTATGTTCCCTGGTACTTCCGTAGATAAGCGAATGGGCACCGCACGAATTGTTGCCAAGCATTCCTCCGATGATGCAACGGTTTGAAGTGGATGTTTCGGGACCAAAGAAGAGACCATGGGGACTGATATACTGGTTAAGCTCGTCAAGCACTACACCCGGTTCAACCCTTACCCACCTCTCTTCGGTATTGAGCTCAATTATACGGTTCATATACCTTGACACGTCAGCAACAATACCGTTGCCCACAACCTGGCCGGCCAGGGAAGTGCCGGCTCCCCTTGGTATAACCGGTAAGCCATGCGTCGAGGCAAACCTGACAAGTTTTATGATATCAGCCTCATTCGCCGGAAGGCAAACGGCAGCTGGAAGTTCCCGGTAAACCGAAGCGTCTGTAGCATAAAGCACCCTGGTCACCTTATCGAAAAGAATCTCTCCTGCCAGTTCCCTTTTTAGTGATGAAAAATCAATATCCTCGACAATTTCAGGCACAGAAGATCTCAATCATTAGGCATTGAAAAAACATCATCATCCATGTCCGGATCAATTGTAACTTCATCAACCAGGCTGATCATCTGCAACTGCCCCCCGAGCCGGAACTCTGTCCTGGCGGGGAACATCATGTCGTTAACCCTAATGTATTCAGCGATTCTTGTCTCTCCCTCAAACATTTCACCTCCCGGACTCAGGCTTCGGTTAACAATCTTCGTAATGAGGAATGTTTCCGTATCCAGGTAGTACAGGTAGTTATATTCCTCAGAGATAAAAAGCTCCAGTTTATATACCTCGCGGCCCTCAAAATTTTCAACACCCACCAGGTGCAATTCGCGCCCCCTTCTTCTCCAGTTATACAGGTCGCTGTCAATATCGGCTGTACGGACAACATTCGCCAGTTCATCTTCGTTAAGCTCGCGTGGCTCTTCACTTACCCATGGCTCCAGGGCCCACCCTGTAGTGCCGTCAAAAGCATGGATCACCCTGGTGCCTTCAATATCGATCTCGTTATAGATCTTGTCGGGCCTTTTCTGTATGGTAAAGAAAGGCATCTCCCTTCCCATTTGCACGGCTGTGCCGGAAATCTTCAAGCCGTTCACTTTGCTCAGGTTATGCTGACCTATTGCATCTAAATGGCTTGTAAGAATGTCGTCAAGGTTCTGGGCATTAATAATACCGGAGAAACTGACTGTCAATGCAAATAAAAAAACCAGTGGTTTCATATCAATAATATTTTAGCAACTTGATTAGCAAAACTATATGTTCGGTTCTTACCAGTGTCTGATCTTACCCGGGTTGCATAACCATCTAAAACTTCATCCTTTTCTTGATCTCGGCAAGTAGCTTGTATTCACGCTTCGGTGTGTCTGCATCATTACTGTCGCTTACCTTGCCCAGCAGGAATCCGTAAGGCTCCATACCTTCTATCTCGTCAAATATCACCTTAAGTACCGCCATTCCCGGTATGAACAGTATCATACCGGCAAGTCCCCATATAAAATTCCCTATGAACAGTGCAATTATCGTCATAAGAGGATTCATAGAGACCTTTCCTCCGACGATCTTGGGAGTGAAGATGTTACTTTCCATCAGCTGAATAACATAAAATGCAAGGAACACACCAATGGGATACCATAGAGAGTCCTTTGTCAGCAACGCAAAGAGAATTGGGAGTGTGGCCCCTATGAACGGACCGAGGAAAGGGATAACATTCAGAAAAGCTGCAAAAACGGCAAATAGCATGGCATGACGGATCCCGAGACTGTAAAGGGCTATGCTGTTTAGAACAGCCAGAATGCAGATCACCACAAACATCCCCTTGATATAGTTCTGCACAACTCCCTGAACACTGTTGATCACCCGTGAAACCTTCTCCCTGTAATGATCGGAAAAAGCACGCCGAACAAACTCCACCAGGAACTTCCTGAAATAGAGAAAAAGAAATATGTAAACAGGCATTATGAATATCATGGTTACCGTCCCCGCAGTGGCAATTATGCCCTGTGTAAGGGCATCCATATTCTCATAAACTTGCTGGAAAAGAGTGTCCTTGATGCTGTCAATCGAAATGGGCACAACACCTTCAAAATTGTTAGTAATAAAATCATTGGCAGCCCCTATGATCTCTTCAACCCGGTTTTCCAGCGCACTAAGGTCCCGGGAGAACCCAAGCAACTGGTTATAAAAGAAGTAAACAATACCTGTAATAGCGGCAAGAAGGGCTATCAGGCTGGCTGAAACAGCCAGTATTGATGGGATACCCTTACTCTCCTGCCAGGATGTGAACGGGCTGATAAGTATGGCAAGAAGTCCCGATATTAAAAGAGGTACCAGCACTATCTTGGCCGAACGCATTATAATAACTATCAGCACTATCCCGGCAAGGATAACAACAAGCTTGAAATAAGCCGGAAATTTTACCTGCATTTCTCAATTTTTACCGAGCAGTAACAAAAAACAGTCTCTTCTATCAAACCTTAAAAATAACCTTTTTTTAATTCAAATGTACATTTCCACTGAGTACAGCGAAAATGCTGACTATAAATAATATCAAATGACAGAAGGGGTTTATATCAGTTTTATCCTGTATTGCCAGCACTAAAAAATTGACCGGTTTGTGCTGATAATATACATAAAGGTTGTATTTTTCGGTGCAATTCCATTTACTAACCAAACACCAACCAAATCTTTAACCATGCATCTCAACAGAAGAAATTTCTTACGTAAGACTGCCGCGGCTTCAGCGGGTATCGGACTGGCTGCAGTGATCCCCTCCGGGGTATGGGCCGCCCGGGTTGCCCCGAGCGACAGGATCAATATTGCAGTTATCGGCTGCAGAAACTTTGGCTTCAAGATACTGAGGGACCATCTTGATTATGAAGACACCAGGTGTGTCGCCATGTGTGATGTAGACGAGGGAGTGCTCAACGAGCGTGCTGAAACCATAAGGAAAGAATACAACCAGAAACCGAGGCTCTACGGTGACTTCAGGAAGATGCTGGAGCAAAGTGACATTGATGCGGTAATCATCGGCACCCCCGACCACTGGCACTGCCTGCACATGATATACTGCCTGCAGGCAGGCAAGGACGTATATATTGAGAAACCCCTGGCAAACACCATCGGCGAATGCAATATTATGGTCAGTGCAGCAGACAGATACAACAAGATAGTACAGGTGGGGCAGCAGCAACGCAGCAACCGTGCCTTCAGGGAGAGCATCGGGCTGGTAAGGAATGGTTCACTGGGCAAACTGAGAAAAGTCAAGGTATGGGGCAACTTCAACTACGGACTGGGCACACCCTTCAGGGATGACGAACCCGTACCCGAAGGTGTTGATTACAACATGTGGCTTGGGCCTGCTCCCGAAAGACCCTTCAACAGAAGCCGCTTTCACGGCTCATGGAGGCATTACTGGGATTATGGCGGTGGACTGATGTCGGACTGGGGTGTGCATCTGATCGACATGGGCCTCTGGGTAAATGACCTGATCGATGCACCTGAGGAGGTGATGACCTTTGCAACAAACAACAGCGGACAGCAAAGGCAGCGTGAAACATTTGACACCATGACGGTAGTTTATCCTAAAAAGGATTATGTTATCTCATGGGAGATGACAGCGGGCATTCAAAGCGGGCCCTGGGGTAAATCGTACGGTGTTGCATTTATCTGCGACAACGGCACTGTAATAACCGACAGGCACGGCTACAGGGTCATACCAGAATGGGACGGGGGTACACAAAGTCATAAGGCAAATGCAACAGAGATCTCAGGTATCAGGGAAGCCCATCCCTACCATGTCAGGAATTTCCTTGACTGTATCAAATCAAGGGAAACACCGGTATGTCCCCCTTCAACGGCCAGAGCAGCAGCAATACATGTCCATGTTCCTAATATTGCAGCAAGGACAGGAGAATCATTGCTTGTCTGGGATGATGTTAACTCCCGGTTCACCAACAGCAAAAAGGCAAATGAACTTGTTACTCCTGCATACAGGGCTCCCTGGAAACTGCCCCAAATAACCTGATAAAACATACAACCATGCTTAACAGAAGAAAGTTCATCCAGACTGTTGCTGCCGGCACGGCAGCGGCATTCATACCAAAAACCCTCACTTCCTGCGGGGATGATGTCAGGAAGCTTGAAAACATAGGCTATATAACCGGAATGATCAGAAATGAGGTGAGAGACGGCGACTGGCAGGAGGTCTTTGCAGCAACTGCCGGTATGGGCTACACCGAGATTGAAACAGGCAATTACCTTGGAGACTCGGCTCAATCCTTCCTGAGTTACCTGGGTAGCCTTGGAATGAAGGTGGTGGCAGGCGGTGCCGCTTTTTCGGAAAACATGGACGAGGTGAACAGTTCTCTCGACAGGCTTAACGCCCTTGAGGTTGAATATGCGGTCCTTTACTGGCCATGGTTCGGAGGGGCGCCGCTTTCGCTCGACGACTGCAAGATAAGTGCCGACCTGTTGAACAGGATCGGCGAGATGTGCAGGAGCCGGGGATTAACCCTCTGCTGGCACAATCACGATCTTGAGTTCCATGCCACAAAAGAGGGTGTTATTCCTTTTGACTACCTGATGGATAACACCGACGAGCAACTTGTAAAGTGTGAGCTTGATATTTACTGGACCAAAAAAGGAGGTGCCGATCCGGTTGAAACTCTCAGGAAATACAGGGGCAGGTATCCGCTGCTCCATGTCAAGGACATGGCTCCGGGAGAGGAAGAGACATTTGCCTGCCCCGGAAGCGGCATAATCGATTTCGGCACTGTACTTGCCGAGGCGGTGGATCAGGATATCAGGCACTATTTCGTTGAGAAGGATAATGTGGTTGACGGACTGGCATGCCTGGAATCAGCTGCCACATACCTGAAATCGCTCAGGTTCTGACAACTGTGTAAATCTCATGTGCCGTTACCGGTAAACAGTATCTTTTCGGGTTATGAGGTAGACTTTATAATTATTTTGCTTTTAAATCCATAAAACCCTCATGGGTTGTTCATGTTGTTTTGTGTTACATCGCATCATGAGAGTTTCCTGATCTGAGTATTTGGTGTTGCGCCGGCTATTCTGTATTTTTATGTTTTGTTAGAATGTTGAACAAAAAACTATAAAAATGTCAAATTATCATGAACCTGTAGAAGAGCTCAGTCCCCGCGACAGGGATTTTTCAAGGGCGCTGAACAGCCTCAAGGAAGAGGTTGAGGCAGTGGACTGGTATCACCAGCGCGTTGTTACAACCAAAGATGATGAGCTAAAAGATATTCTAATACACAACAGGGATGAGGAGATCGAGCATGCCTGTAAAACCATCGAATGGCTGCGGAAAAACATGCCTGTGTGGGACGACGAACTAAGAAAACAACTTTTTAAGGAGGACGGCAAAGAAGAGGATCCGTCTGACCTTGGAATAGGAAAAATAAAATAAATCGCTATGGACATATTAAAACAATCACTGGCCCCGCTTTCTGATGAAGCATGGCAGGAAATAAAATCGGCAGCAAAACAGATACTCAGCTCTCATCTTTCAGCACGAAGGTTCGCTTCAATAAGCGGGCCGATGGGATGGGACTATGCTGCAGTGCCCACCGGAAGACTCGATATTCCAGGAGGACAGGATAAAAAAGGCGTTGTTTATGGAATTCATAAAGTGCAGCCCCTTATAGAACCACGAATAAGCTTTAAACTTAACATATGGGAACTGGACAACCTGGCCAGGGGAGCCAGGGATGCAGATCTTGATCAGCTGGAAGAGGCAGCGGTCAAGCTGGCTGAGTTTGAGGAGAAGACTGTCTACTACGGAATCAAAAATGCATCAGTCACCGGTCTCAAAGATGTAAATTCTTCAGAAAAGCTGCAGTTGCCGGGCAGTATAGAAGGCCTGCTCTCAACAGTTTCGGAGGGCATCACAAAGATGATGGATGCATCAGTCACCGGTCCATGGACACTTGTAGTCAGTCCCGCGCTATGGAAGCAGATTTCTTCACATTTCAAAGGATATCCACTTAAGCTTCAGCTGGAGAAACTATTGGGAGGTCCGGTAATTATGGGCCATTTCATTGAAGAGGCATTCCTTGTACCCTCCGCTGCAGAGGATATCAACCTGGTGATTGGGCAGGATATCTCAATAGGTTATGAATCGCATAACGAAAAAGAGGTCCGGTTATTCCTCACCGAATCGTTTACCCTGAGGGTTAATGATCCGGCATCGGTAATAATGATAGGATAATGTTAGAGAGCTATACAACAGAGTTTGAAGCAAGACCACATCCACATGTGAAGTAGCAGGTTAAAATACGGCTGTTTTAACCACTGACCCCCGGAGTTGTTTTCGGGGGTCCTGTTTTTCCCATCAGCAGGTGGAGCAAACCAAGCTTGTACAGGTCAAACAGGTAGAGTGATGAAACCCGGCGGCAAAGCATGATCCTCAAAGCCGGCCGCAACAACATCAGAATATACCCGGCAAGTATGCCCGCAATATTCTTTCTCATGCCGAAGTATACGCTCAATATCCTGACCGTATTAATAAAGCCGGTGTCCTGGCCGGTATACTGAATAATGCTTACCAGGTTTGCAATACCCCTGTCGGTTTTTTCAATGAATGCCGAATTGGTTTCAACACACGAGTGCATCAGGGGATTGTCAATGTGCCTTATGTGCAGACCAAGCTTCCCAAGATTATATGCAAAAAGTGTATCCTCGTACCCGTACTGGGTTATCCTCTCATCAAATTTTACGGAATCAAAAACCTCTCTCCTTATCAGAAAATTATTGGTCATAAAATAGCGAACCGGACTTTTCTGGCGGACTGCTGCAGGTATACTTTCTCTTTCCCTGCCAAAATTCCACCGGAGCCTTTCCCCGGGTGAAGGCAGGTTCTTGTCGTATATCCTGCCCCCGCAGATAACAGGTGCATCACTCCCTGATATTTCATCAATGTAGTTTTTCAGGAATTCGCCGGAAATGATTTCTGAATCACAATCCAGGAAGAGAAGCAGGTCATACCTGGCATATTGTGTAAACATATTACGTATACGCGAGCGTCCCACATTGGCTTCCAGCTTAATATAACTGTGCCTGCTGCAGGGTGCCTCATTCAGATTCCTTAAAGCTTTGGGTGAATGGTCATCTATTATTACCAATTCACAGGGAACACCGCAACTATCTGCCTGTAATTCAAGATCCCGGACCAGCCTCCCAACTTTGTAATTATAAACAGGTATGCAAATGGATATCATAGGGCAAATTGGTAAGGGGCCATTCCTGTAGTCTGTCAGTTTGTTGTAAAGGTAAGCTGGTTCCCGTAAGCCGTACCTGAGCCGGTAGTGACGTAAGCCCTAATATAATAAGTGGTGCCGGGCATAAGAAGTGTTATGGTGCTTTTAAACTCTGCCTCATACCTGCTTGCTTCTATTATCTCCTCCAGGCCGGTTCCGGGAGCTATGTTATCTTCAACCGTTGGATTGGGAGTTGTATTGTAGCATACACCAAATTCCACCAGGTCAAGCTTCCTGTTGGCAACAATTACGCCTCCGGTTTCAGCTGTTCTCCATACAATAACAGGTTCAACAGTGTCCAGACTCCTTATAGCGACCAGGTCATCCTTCTCACAACCAGCCATTACAAATAAAAAGGCAGCTAAGGCCAGGAAGGTCATTGTAAAGGTGTGCAGTTTAAATCTGCTTGACATTATTATTTCAGGCATATCTGTAAAAAGATGTAATTTCATCTGTGTTGCAATATAACCCTTATTAAAGATTTTTCAAAGATGTCACTTTAAAATAGCCTTAAAACAGAACCCGCCCTGCATTAAAGCATGGCGGGTCCCTGTATTGATCTGGTTCCGGCGCCTAGAGGATAGCTCCGCTAACCAGGAAGGTAGCAGCAAAAGCAATAATTGCATACAGTTCAGGGAAAACACCAAGGATAAGTGTATTTCCGAAAACATTATATCCTGCTCCAATTGCGGCTATACCGTTGGCACAAACCTGACCCTGACGGATACCCGAAATCAGCCCAACGATACCAAGTCCGAGTCCTGCACCAAAAACAGTTGCGGCGGAGTAAAAAGTCATATCATCTGGCAGATAACCGGTATATCCGGTCAGAACGAAATAACCCATAAACCCGTAAAGTCCCTGAGTTCCGGGTAACGCACTAAGCACCATATAAGTACCAAATGCATCCTGATTCTTTTTTAATGCACCAATGGAAGCACTGCCGCCCATAGATACACCAATGGCACTTCCTGATCCGGCAAGGCCAATCATTAATCCAATGCCAATGTAAGCTAAAATAATCGGTTCCATAATAAATAAAGATTAAGTGTAAGTAATTGTATTATCTAATTAGTTTTTCTAAAAGGACTATATTTTATACCCCCGCCAGTAAAACCGGCATTCTTGTAAAACTCAACAAAAGTAAGGCGTAAGGGGTGTACAAACGAACCAAGCCCTGACATGAAAAGATTTATGCCGTGACCGAAGGCAAGAATAAAGACCATTATAATAATGCTTATCACGGGAATATTTCCACTCATTGACACCGCCATGGTATTAAAAACAAGTCCGAGTATGGCACTGGATATTCCAAGGGCGAAAAGACGAATGTAAGAAAGCAGGTCTCCCAGCAGGCCTGTGGCCATATTATAGGTATTCCAAAGCCCCAGCCCGAAATTGGTAAGCATATTCCTGTAAAGATTATTCAAAAACAGTATCATAATCCCGCTCACCACAAGAATGGTATACATAACAGGCATTAGCCTTTCCATCGAAATTCCGGTGGCAACGCTTACCAGGTATAAAAGCAGACTTCCGAGTATAAGTGTCAGCCATCCATAAGTACCAACTGCGAATTTCCAGCCAAACTGGATTGTTTCATTTGCGGCTTTCAGGATCATGCCAAAAATGATTTGAACAGCACCAAGAACTATGGCAAGGTAGAACAAAATCATATTGATATCGGTTCCCCTTTCGGCAAGCATTGCCGAAAGGTCGCGGTACACCGGCAGGTTGGTTTCATACAGGAGAATACCAAAGAAGACGCCGCTTATTATTCCAAAGAGTATTGTTGCCATGCCCAGATAAGACACCAGTACAGCAAGTGGCTTAAATTCTTTCCGGACTTTGAATCTGGCAATTATAGCGGCAGTCACAAGTAATATACCATAGCCGGCGTCGCCCAGGCAGAAACCAAAGAACAGGGCATAGAAGGGAGCAAAAAATGGCGTGACATCAAGTTCTTTATAATCGGGCAGCGTATAGAGTTCTCCTATTTTTTCAAACTTCTGGGAGAATTTATTGTTAATCAGTTTAACGGGAATCTTTTCTCCTTCGGCCGGTTCCGACGTTATACAGGCAACTCCTGAATTTTCAATAAAGTGGTTAACTTTATCAACCTTCTCCTGCGGCACCCATCCTTCAAGTATCATAAGCTTATCATCTGCTTCCCTGGATGTGTTGTGATTAGCCTTTTCATATTCAAGCTCCTGGATGAGCTCATTTTTGTAATCTTCAAGTGCATCCAGATCCATCCTGGCCATCTCTTCATACCTTCTTTCAATTACCCCGATCTCCTCCTTCACCCCGTCCTTCTCTTTGCAAAGGCTTGCCAGCGAACGGCCTGACGGTATAAACTCCTCGGCGGGAATACTGACGTCCTCACCTTCCCTCGTAATCACGACAAAATGTTTTTGTCCTCCATGAACGTTTATCTCCTCGATCGTATACTGCTCCTTCCACTCCTGTTCAAACTTCCGTACAGGACAAACAAAGAACCTGATGATTACACCTTCCTTCCTGAGTTTGTCAATCATATCAGGCGAGAAGTTACCCCAGGGGAAGAGTTCATGTATCTCCTTTCTGAGTGAGTTCAACTTGTTCATAACTCCTTCTGACTGGCTCCGCAACTCAACAATCTCTTCAAAAACATCCTTTCCATAAAGGTGACCGCCGATAACAGGGTGATCTTTTTCCCTTACTTTCAGAAATTGGATAGCCTTATCGACTCTATCGATATACTGGTATTTTTCCCTTATTTCTTCGCTGACATCAAGATCCCTTTCCTTGATATGCACTACACCCAGTTCACACAAGTCATCAAGAAAATCTTCGTATTCCCTGTGATAGATCAGAAATGAATATTTGATCATTGGTGATATCATATCTGTGCCTCCTCTGCTTTCTGTTGACGGGTTTTTACTATTTTCTGGGATGACTTGTCAAGGTTTTCCTCATCCTCCAGGAACCGCTTGATCTTCAGTATAGCCTCCTCATAACCGGGTATCTGAACCTTCTCATAAAGGTTTACTTTCTGGGTTGTCTTTTTTCTGGCATGGTCAAGAAGCTTCATCTTCCTGTAGAAAAATTCCTTTTCAATTGCCACCTGGGCAAGCTCTTTAAGTATCTTTATTCCGTCAAAGTACCAGTCCGGTTTATTTATCAGGCTGAAGTCGGCTATTTCGAAAATAATGTCATCAAGCACCGGAGTCCTTACCCCTGCTATCTTTTTGACAGATACTTCAACATCCTTTATAGTTATCAGTCCGGGATCAAACTCTGACCATAGCCGGGTCATGTAATCGTAAGCCTTGATCTTTTCATCCAGCTTATTTTCCAGAATTGCGGCCTCATCCTTCGCCTTTTTCACCTCCATTCTCAACGCCGTTTCCTTGTTTTTTATGGTAGGCAGGGCTCTTACCCGGACCTGGAGCTGCTTGTTAAGATCCTGCAGAGAGGTTTTGTTATATTGAAATTTTATGGCCATGCAATCGGTATTTTCAGTTCAATAATCCGCTAAACTATTTTTTACGCGGCCAGTATTTGTCCGTCATCTCCTTGCGGATACCAACCTCGGCCTGGGTAAAGTGCTCTTTAAAAAGTTCCCATCCTGTATTAAGCATTTTTTCGGTATCAATGTTAACATCAATAGCAAGGAGTTTATTTGAATAATCTTTTGCAAATTTGAGGGTCCTCTCATCATAGTCCGTCAAATCAAAACCGTTCTCAAGCTTGGTACGGGCATTTGCTGCATCCGCATAGAGACGCACCGCAGTGTTCATAACCTGCGGATGATCCTCCCTGGTCTTCTTGCCGATCACAAGCTGCTTGAGGCGTGACAGGCTCCTGAACGGATCGACTATAACCTTGCCAATCTCGGTATCACGGCGCAGGAAAAGCTGTCCCTCGGTTATATAACCCGTATTGTCGGGTATTGCGTGAGTAATATCTCCCCCTGAAAGGGTGGTAACCGCAATAATGGTGATCGAGCCGCCTTCCGGGAACTGGACCGCTTTTTCATACAGCTTTGCCAGGTCACTGTAAAGCGATCCGGGCATACTGTCCTTCGAGGGTATCTGGTCCATCCTGTTTGAAACGATACTGAGAGCGTCGGCATACAGCGTCATATCTGTAAGGAGCACCAGCACGTTTTCGTTCTTGTCGACAGCAAAATATTCGGCCGCTGTCAGGGCCATGTCGGGTACGAGCAGGCGTTCAACCGGGGGGTCCTCTGTGGTATTTACAAAGCTGACGATACGGTCAAGCGCGCCGGCATTGTCAAACACATTTTTAAAATAGAGATAATCGTCATTAGTGAGCCCCATACCGCCGAGTATGATCTTGTCAGCCTTTGCCCTCAGGGCAACCATTGCCATAACCTGGTTGAACGGCTGGTCAGG
The DNA here is from genome assembly GCA_007695015.1 of Marinilabiliales bacterium. Lineage (NCBI taxonomy): Bacteria > Pseudomonadati > Bacteroidota > Bacteroidia > Marinilabiliales > Marinilabiliales bacterium. Next base: position 24,132 of record REEN01000047.1, on the reverse strand, counting down.
ATCGGCAAAGAAGGGTATTTTCTGGCCTGTTACAAGTGTATTGTTAAGATCTATGCCGGCTATACCCGTGGCAATCAGTTCCGATGGCTGCTTCCTTCTTACCGGGTTTACGGAGGGCCCGCCGATCTCCCTCTCTTCCCCTTCAACCTCGGGTCCGCCATCTATGGGCAATCCGAATGAATTGAAGAAACGCCCTGCAAGATCATCACTCACCTTTATTACGGGAGGCCTGCCGTGAAAAGTAACCTCGGCATTTGAAGGAATACCTTCGGTGCCTCCGAATACCTGGAGGGTAACACTCTGCCCCTGTATCTTAACAACCTGAGCCAGACGGCCGTTAACCGAGGCCAGTTCCTCATATCCCACGCCCTCGGCATTCAGTGAACATGTTGCCTTGGTGATCTGGGTTATCTTAGTGTATATTTTCTGAAAAGCTTTAGTTTCCATTACGCTGATTTCTTTTCGTCGATTATATAATACAATTCTTTTTCGTGTCTCTTAAACTGATCAGATTCAAACTCCGAATAGTTCATCTGTTTCAGTTCGTTGATAATCCGCTTGAAATAAGGGTTAACCTCTTCAAAGCTATCAAACTCAAATTTAGTGTTGTATACATCAAGCACCTTATCGAGCATGTACTTCTGTCTGGGTAAGGGGCAGGAGCGGTCGATCGGGTCAAATGCGTCCTGCTGGAGAATAATGAAATCTATAACCTCGGATTTCCATAAATCAAGGTGGTAACTGATGGGAACACCATCGTCTCCAAGAATGTTGATCTGCTCTGAAGCCTCCTTACCCCTGATAAGTATATTTTTGACAAGCATCACATTATCCACCCATGTATCTGATATCTTTTCCTTTATGTAATCCTGTAACTCGGGGTATTCGAGATATTTAGAATAGCTGTCAATCGGGTCGATCGCAGGGTAACGCTTACTGTCGGCACGCTGCTGTGAAAGAGCGTAGAAACAGCGTGCTGCTTTTTTGGTCGATTCAGTCACAGGCTCCTTCAGGTTACCACCCGCAGGTGATACTGTACCTATAAATGTTATGGAGCCGGTCTCACCATTATTCAGGTAAACAAAGCCCGCCCTTGAATAGAAGTTGGATATAATTGCCGGAAGGTCCATCGGGAAAGCATCCGGGCCCGGAAGCTCCTCCATACGGTTTGACATCTCCCTGAGGGCCTGTGCCCATCTTGATGTTGAGTCAGCAAGCAACAGGACCTTAAGTCCCATAGCACGATAATATTCCGACAGTGTCATTGCGGTGTATACCGATGCCTCACGAGCTGCAACAGGCATATTTGAGGTGTTGGCAATAATGGTGGTGCGCTCCATCAGCTTCCTGCCGGTCCGGGGGTCGTCAATCTCCGGAAACTCCGCAAAGATCTCAACTACCTCATTTGCCCTCTCTCCGCAGGCTGCAACAACCACTATGTCAGCCTCAGCCTGTTTGGAAATTGCATGCTGGAGAACAGTCTTGCCACTGCCGAAAGGACCGGGAATGAACCCTGTACCACCCTCCACTATCGGGTTAAGGGTATCCATGGTCCTGACCCCCGTCTCAAGAAGTTTGAAGGGGCGTGGCTTATTCTTATAGGTTTTGATGGGTATCTTGACAGGCCACTTCTGGACCATGGTAACCGGCACCTCGTTGTCTTTATCGTCGGTAAGAACTGCGATCTCGTCATTAATAGTGTACTCTCCTTCACCCACAACACTTTTAACCTTGTATTTGCCCGCAAATTTGAATGGTACCATGATCTTGTGGGGCTGCTCATTCTCATTCACCTCACCCAGCCAGTCACCGGCCAGAACCTGATCACCCTTCTTTGCCAGCGGCTTGAACGTCCATTTCTTTTTGTCATCCAGCGCGGCGGTATAATCTCCCCTCTTCAGGAACACCCCGTCCATCTTGTTGAGGTCATGCTGAAGTCCGTCATAATTCCTGGAAAGAATACCCGGACCAAGTGTTACCTCGAGCATACCCCTGGAAAACTCAACATCAGTGTCCACCTTCAGTCCCCTGGTGCTCTCAAATACCTGGATATAGGCACGGTTCTCAATAACCTTGATGACCTCCGCCATCAGCTTGACGTTTTCGAGATTGATATAGCAAATTTCATTCTGAGAAACCGGTCCGTCAACATCAACCATCACAAGGTTGGCTATGACGCCGGTCACTTTACCCCTGGTTAGATTATTTTCTTTCATGTGTATAAAGTATGATTATCAATTTACCTGTTTTACCGAAAACTCTTTGGGAAACTCATAACTCTGCTGAAGCTGATCCAGAAGCTTTGTGAACATCTCTTTTCCTGTTTCATAATCCATATCAAGCCAACGATTTATCATCTGCAGTTTTTTGACAAAAGCGAGCAGAACTTCTATGGTGAAATAGTTAAACGTGTTAAGCTCATCCATAAATTCCCAGCGCAGTTTATCCATGGCAATCTCCCTTTCCAGGAGGTTTTCATTTTCATGGATTGCTACGAGCTTTTCCATCGGCCCGAAATCATTAACCAATCCGAAGTCCTTGAGCGTACTTTTTTTGACCGCCTGAACAATACTATTATCTCCTATAAAAAACTTGTCTCCTTCAAGCTTATGCTTTCGTACATTGAAACCTGCAACTATATTTCTCAGGTTAAGGTCAAAATCAAACCATTCCCGCAAGTATGCATTCGGGCATTGCAACAGGTATTCATAAAAAAGCCATGTAAGCTGGTCTTCCCACGAAAGTCCGTCAAAAACGGAGTTCCCTGATTTATAAGCGGTAATAAATTGTTGCATGTATTCGGGCGCAGCCGACGGCTCTCTGATCTCCTCCTCAAGTTCTTCCTGTGAATACTTACCACTGTTATCAAATTCCCCGCCCGTTTTCATCAGAAGGTTCAGCAGATTCTTGTTATCGGCCGGGAGAAACAGCAACTCTACAAGCCCAAAATCATCAGGGTGCAAATGATACTCCATATCCTCCTTGAAATCGGCTATGGAAAAATTGAGTTTTTTCTGGTCGATCAGAATTTCAGGCAGTCCGGCTACCAGATAGTAGTAGTTTCTTTCAAACATTACTTAATTATACAGGTTAATTTCATATTAAGCACTTGATAAAAATGATTAAACCGTAGGCGTGGCGGCCAAAACCGGTTACAGTTGCCGCAGCAGTAGTTGCGGGCAACACTACCATCCGGCACTATTTTTCTTCCGGATATAGCAATTCTTTGGTACGGGGCCTGATGTAGTTCTTGAAAAAATTCTCAAAATCCTCATCTGTAAAGCTGATCTGATAACTGCCATCTTTGGGCCCTATCTTGAAACCAGCCACCACACTGTCATCAAATCTAATCTCAAGTCCGGCATCCAGGAGTGCTTTCTGCTTTTTGTTAAAATAATCGTCAAGCTCCTTTTTGTCTTTTTCCGGCAACAAAACAGCCACATCCATAGTTTTGCCGGACTTCGGATCCCAGTTTTTAACGGCAACTTCGATGATCTTCTGCAGAAATTCCTTCTCCTTAAAAGCCTCCTTTATATTCTCACCGGTAGCCTTTGCCGTTACCAGACCGGTGATCTGCTGCTTGATAGTATTAATCGCCTGCCTTGCCGAAAGCTTAACCTCAGAGTTCACATTCTTTTTAATCTCCTCTGCCTCCTTCTTAGCCTTCTCAATTATCTGTCCGGCATCCTCACGCGCCTTTTCCTGCATCTTCTCAACCTCGGCCCTGGCATTGTCAATAATCTGCTGGGCCTCTTTATTGGCCTTATCGACCCCTTCAGCATAGATCTTCTCGGTTAATTCCTGAAGTTTATTTTCCATGTGGATGAAATTTTACTTTTATATAATTAATTTACTACTGTCTGCTATAATTAATGACCTGACTATAATTGTAATATAGTATATATACCAAAAAAGGTCAAACAAATGTACAAAATAATTAGAAAACTAAATTTGTGTTGTGTGTACAGCCGGATTTTATTTTTTAGCAGCAAAAACAACGCCGGCAAAAATAATCGAGTACACATAAATAATTCATGACAATCATCATTTGCCAGTCCGGCAAGGTATCCGACAGAGCATCGAAGCCGTTTTGCAGTACCCGTCATCAGAACTCCGATATGGTATGGAAATTGATGGCGTCATATTTTTCTCTTGCCATCTGGAGACTGTATTCCGAATCAGCCAGGAACACATCCCTGCCCCATTTGTCTTTAGCCATATTCTGCTGTTTGCGCATTCTGAAATCGTCAAGTTGCTCCCGGCTGCTGCTCTCCATCCAGCAGGCCTTGTGAATATTCAAAGGTTCGTACCTGCAGGTAGCCCCGTATTCATGCTTTAGCCTGAACTCGATAACATCAAACTGCAGGGGTCCCACTGTGCCAATTATCTTCCTGCCATTCACCTGGTTGACGAACAACTGTGCAACGCCCTCATCCATAAGGTGGTCAAGCCCTTTTGCCAGTTGTTTGAACTTAAGGGGGTCGGCGTTCTCGACATACCTGAAGAATTCTGGTGAGAAACTGGGTATTCCCTTGAAATTAAGCACCTCACCCTCTGTCAAAGTATCTCCTATCCTGAAATTCCCTGTATCGTGAAGGCCAATTATATCGCCGGGGTATGCCGCATCAACCACCGATTTACGCTCTGCCATGAAGGCAGTGGGACTGCTGAACTTCTGCTTTTTGCCTGTGCGTGTATGAAGATAAGGCTTATTGCGCTCAAAAATACCGGAGCAGATTTTCACAAAAGCCAACCGGTCACGATGGTTGGGATCCATATTGGCATGTATCTTGAACACGAATCCAGTGAATTTATCCTCGCCGGCATGAACCTCCCTCTCAACCGCTTTTATGGTACCTGGCTCGGGAGCTATTTCAAGGAAGCAATCGAGCAAAGCCTTGACACCGAAATTGTTAAGCGCAGAACCAAAGAACACGGGAGCCAGAGCTGCCCCTAAATACTGTTCCCGGTCAAACCGGGGGTATCCGGCCAGGGCAAGTTCAATATCATCCTTCAGTGATGCAGCACCGGACCCTAAATAGCTGTCCGCTTCCCCCGAAAGGATATCATTTACCTTAAAATCCTTCTGTTCCGGGTGACTACCTGAAGATGGGAAAAGGTCAAGCTTCTGCTCATGCATGTTGAACACACCCTTGAAACCTCCTCCGCTCCCAATCGGCCAGCTGAGCGGACAGACGCTGATCTGCAGTTCTTTTTCAAGGTTGTCAAGCAGCTCGAAAGGATCGAGGGCGGGCCTGTCCATCTTGTTTATAAATACGATTACAGGCGTTTTACGCATACGGCATACCTCCATCAGTTTCCTTGTCTGCGTTTCAACACCCTTCGCTGCATCAATTACTATTATGACACTGTCAACCGCGGTCAGCGTACGGTATGTATCCTCTGCAAAATCCTGGTGGCCGGGCGTGTCAAGGATATTCACCTTATAACCCCCGTACTCGAAGCCCATGACCGAGGTGGCAACCGATATGCCTCTCTGCCGCTCTATCTCCATGAAGTCGCTCACGGCCGATTTCTTGATCTTGTTTGATTTCACGGCGCCGGCAACCTGTATGGCACCTCCAAACAGCAGAAGTTTCTCAGTGAGGGTGGTCTTACCTGCATCAGGATGGCTTATAATGCCGAATGTCCGTCTCCTCCGGGTCTCTCTGTTCAAATTCATCAATTGAATATCTCAATAAAAACTGCAAAATTAATCATTTAAAGACAAACGGAAAACCGGAACATTCTTTGCATTTCTCGCATAATTGCCCTAATTTTCGAGCCTGATCAATCTAATACACATTATCTGTATCTGAGTTGTTATGGAAAAAATCAATCTTACAAAGAAACTGGCAGCACTCTTTTTTGTCGCTCTTTTCGCAGCCGGATCGTTCATGTTTAAATCATGCGAACTGGAGGACTCAATGATGTGCAGGAAAGCCACCTATGTTGATGGTGTTCTCGATAGCGCAACGGAATGGGAAAAGTATTCGGGCCTCAGGCTGGAGGAGATACTCGATGAGGAGGATGTGACAATTGGCAACCGCACCACACGGTGGGAATGCAAATAGTCCCCGCTCCTATATCCTGAGACCGATCATAACCACATCATCGGTCTGTTCGTTATCACCTTTCCACTCATCAAAGCTGCGGACCAGAATTTCCTTCTGCCTGATCATCGGTTCGTCCTTGATCTCCATAAGGAGACTGACCAGCCTCTTACGCATGAATTTCTTGTTATTATCCCCGCCGAACTGGTCAATATAACCGTCAGAGAAGATGTAGACCTGATCTTTGTCCTGCAACTCAATAATGTGGTTGTTGAAGTCCATCATCCTGTCGCTTATGGCAACGGGCATCCTGTCTCCCTTGTACTGGAAGGCCTCGCTTCCGCGGATGAGTATCAGTGGGTTGTTGGCCCCGGCAAACTGTATTGTTTTGTTCTCCTGGTTGATAGCGCATACGGCAATGTCCATGCCGTCCTGTATCTCCTCCTTGCGGCTCCCCTGCTGGTGAAAGGCATTGATCACATCCTCCCTCAGCTTGTCGAGTATCTCGGAAGGCCGGGTAATCTTGCGGGTATTCACTATATCGTTGAGGAAGGTCACCCCCAGCATGCTCATAAGGGCGCCCGGCACTCCGTGACCGGTACAATCGGCAGCCACCACGATAACCTCATTGCCAATCTTCGATTCCCAGTAAAAATCACCGCTCACCACATCCTTGGGCCTGTACATGATAAAAAAATGATCCAGAATTACACTGAAATTGGTATCATCGGGCAGGATCGCCCGCTGTATCCTCTGGGCATAGTTTATTGAATCCCAGATAAGCTTGTTCTGCTCGACTATCCTGTCCCTCTGCTCTGCTATGCTGTCCCGCTGCTGCTGTATCTCATCGCGCTGTTTGGTAATCAGCCTGTTCTTCTCTTCCAGTTTTATATTGGCTTCTTTCTTGATGCGGTAGCTTTTGTAAATGAAATAGGCAAGAGCTGCGATGAATACCAGCATAACAATGAAGAACCATATCAGAAGCCTCTGCTTTTCTATCTGTTCAAGCTGCCTGCCCAGGATGACATCCTGCTCTGCTATCATATTCTCCTGTTCGTCAATCCTCTCCATCTGACCGGCAAGTATGGCACTCTGCCTTTCTGACTCCCGGCGGTTCTCTTCCAGTTCCTCCATCTGTTCACTTATCTCCCTGCCCTGTTCTGCTATCTGCCGGTTCTGCCTCTCCACCTCCCTTTGGCGGGCGGCAATTTCGCCTTCTAGCTTTTCAAGCAGCTCCCCCTGCCGCTCTATCTCCTCCATCTGCCTTTCAATATGGTCACGCTGCTGGTCTATACGTTCGGACTGCATCTCTATTTCGGCAAGCTGCTCCTCTATCAGGCGGTTCTGCTCCAGCACCAGTATCTTTTCCTGCTCCAGCTCAAGCTCCACCAGACGGTAAATCTCCTGCCAGTCCGCCTCCGTTGTCACGGCATGCTCCCTGAAAAGCTCGCTTACATGCAGGCCCTCCTCATTCATACGGTCCTCATTGACCTCAAACCTCTGCTGGCCATCATAAACGATGAAATTTATCATAGACCGGTGGAACTCATAATTCTCGCTTATAAGGAGTGTATGGTTGCCCCTGATGCGTGCAAGCACAAGCGCAATGTCGTAATCATACCTCTTGTTAACATAAAGAAGGCTTACCGGCGTAATTTCATCGATGGTTTCAAAGCTTACCACCTCCACGGGCCTGCCCTGTATTTCGCCCCTGAGTGATGCGTTGTGGCTGATCACCGGGAAGAGATCCTCCACAGGCTCCAGGACACCTATCCTGAAAACAGATATATCGTCAATATTCTCCCATTTTACATACCTGGCTATGTCAAGTATGTAAACTGACCGGGATTCATTGTCAAACTCCTGCGTCCGGGCAACAGACCCGAATACCAGGAGGAAAATGGTTATCAGCACAGCAGTTGCTGCCGCAAACGGCTTTCCGGCTGCAAAAAATCCGCTAGCCGGCCAAACCGCTGTTTTAACTGCAGTTGAATAGGGTTGCATAGGTCCGGAGTTTTAATTATCCGATACGGTATATATCTACACAAATTTAGCATATTAAAACAAATATAAGATCCTCAACGGCACTATCGCACCTGTCAGTCCCAAAACAACCCAAAATTGTTAACTTTGCTTCTCCACAGGTTGCAGTTCGTTGATAACCGGGCCGGCGACCAGGCAAAATGCATAATAATTGGGTCAGAGATATTTCATAGAACTCTCCTTCCGGGGAACGGAATACTGCGGGTGGCAGATACAGCCCAATGCCCGGAGTGTGCAGCAGACCATTGAAGAGGCAATGGCGCTTCTGCTTAAGGAGAAGATAAGACTTACCGGGGCGGGGCGGACCGATACCGGGGTTCATGCAAGCTATTTCGCCGCCCACTTCGAATCGCCGTCACTGAAGCCCGGGAACACTGCCGAGACAGTGCGTAAACTTAATCATATGCTCCCCGGTGACATTGCAATATCAGACATCTTCCCGGTGAATGAAAAGGCCCACAGCCGGTTCAGCGCCAGGTCACGCACCTATAAATATTATATTAGTATCAGGAAAAACCCCTTCAGGCAGGATACCAGCTACCACCTGTACCCGCCTCCCGATATTGATGCAATGAACCTTGCAGCTACCGAACTGATCAGGCACAGTGACTTCTCTTCCTTCTGCCGGTCCAACAGCAACGTTAAGACCCATATCTGCAAAATCATCAGCGCATCATGGAAAGAACATAACGGAATGGTCATTTTTGAGATAAAGGCCGACAGGTTTTTGAGGAACATGGTAAGAGCCATTGTGGGCACGATGCTGGAGCTGGGCCGCGGCAGAATCAATGTTGCACACTTTCGCGATATAATACTGGCGCAGGACAGGCAAAAGGCAGGCACCTCGGCACCCGCACAGGGACTGTTCCTGACAGGCATAGAGTACCCGGAAGAAATATTTGAATTCAGAACCGGACCACATGCCGCCGGCAGAAAGCCGGTATAGATCATGTCAATCTGCTGCTCATGCTTAAAAAAAATAAAAACATATTGCTATTTTTGATATTCCGCCGGCACGCAGTCGGGTTAATGCATCCCTGCTGCCAAAAAAAGTAACAATAGGAAAAAAGTGACAACCGGAAAAAACAATCCAATCTGATATAATTCAATCCAACAGCTATGATGAACAGCAGTAAACTCCTCAGAACCGGTATTTTGCTGCCGGTCGTTTTTATTCTGGCACTAAGCATTACCGCACAGGAAAGACGTGCCATGACACTGGAAGACATAATGAATTTTCACCATATGCAGTCACCGGCAGTAAGCCATGACGGCAAATGGGTTGCCTATGCAGCTTCGCCCGACCGTGGCGACGGATACGGAGTGCTCGTCTCTGCCGCAGGTAACCCTGAATATATTGTCGACCGAGGTACAAGACCCGCTTTTTCTGCCAACGGAGAGAAGGCCCTGTTCCTGCAGGCGCCCCCCCTTGCCGAAACCGAAGGCAGGTCTGCCTCAGACAGGCCAAATAATGCAGCGGTGATGATAAGTACGGCAGACGGCTCGGCTACCGCTTTTAAAGATGTCAGAAGAGCCTCATTCAGTACACTTCACAGCTACCTGTTCGTGCATCACCATGCTGTTGAGGACACCACCCTGAACAAAGATCAGAACGACCGGATGAAGAAGTCCGGTACCCCGCTGCTGATAAAAGACTTCGGCAGCAACAAAGAGGTAACCCTGCCTTTTGTGGAAACGTGGACTGTCGACAGCCTCTCCTCCACGCTGGTATTTACCGTCAGCGACACCCTCGAAGCGAATAACGGACTTTTCAGCCTTTCACTGGCAAATCTGGATACACCTCCCGCTTTTATAGACACTACTGAAAAAGCAAAGTACAACAGGTTCACCTGGCATGAAAGCACACGGCGCCTGGCCTTTATGAGAGCTGAAGACCTGGAAAAGGACACCCTTGAAACTGCAGCCCTTGTCGTATGGGAGCCGGGTGGCGCTATTAGGGAGATCGTTGGACAGGAGGATGCACCCGGGGGTATGTTCCTTCCTTTCGACAACAGTCCGGGCTGGAGCAACGACGGTAAAATGCTCTTTTTTGGTTTCAGGCCTGACCGGTTTGCAGCCGGGCCTGAAGAGAAGAAAGAATATTCATCTGTGCTCGATTCAATAGGCCAACAGGCAGATATTGATATCTGGCACGGCGAGGACCCGCTTATCAAAACGCATGAAAAGATCATGTGGAACCAGTTTAGCAGACAGAACCTGTCAGCCGTATATCATATCGAAGAGAACAGGATTGTACCTCTCGCCTGCGAAGAGGTACCCGATCTGATTACCCCCAGGGGAGGGAAGAATGCTCTTGCCTCCTCCTCACTGCCCTATGCGAAAAGAATAACCTGGGAGGGGCGTTTCAGGGACATATACCTGGTAAACCTGCTGGACGGCGGGAGGACCCTCGTTGCAGAGGAGCACCAGGATATGGCGGCACTCTCTCCCAACGGCCGTTACCTGATACATTTCGACAACAAACACTGGCATTCGTATGAGGTATCCACCGGGAGGGTCACAAACCTGACAGAAAATATCGATATACCCTTCTTTAGCGAAACCATGGACCGTCCGGCCGAACCCGGCAGCTACAGGACGGCTGGATGGCTTGATGACGGGGAATCGGTACTGATATACGACAGGTACGATATATGGAGGGCAAATTTGCGGACCGGAGCGATGATGAACATAACAGGCGGTGAGGGCCGCAAAACCGAAACCGTATTCAGGATCAGGAGACTTGACAACGAACCGCTTATTGGCCTTAACGATATACTCTTTGCCGAAGGCTATAACGAGACCTCCAAGGAGAGGTCCATATGGTCGCTCAGATCTGACAGGCAGGGGGTTAACATGCTTCTCGACGAAGGCAGGAACCTCCGGCTGAGGCTTCTTTCGGAAGACGGGCAGACCATAGTGTATACCCGTGAATCTTATGATGAGTTCCCTGACCTGTGGGTTACCGGCAGGCGTTTCAGGAACCCGGTAAAGGTGTCTGACCTGGGCAGGCAGATCGGTGAGTTCAACTGGGGGACGGCAGAGCTCATATCATTTAATTCGGCAGACGGCGTGCCGCTTGACGGTATTGTGATCAAACCGGGCGATTACGACCCTTCCAAAAAATATCCGGTATTTGTCTACTACTATGAGCAGTTTTCTCAAAGGCTGCATGATTTCAACCAGACCGTGATAAACCACCGCCCATCGTTCGGGTATTACGCCAGCAACGGATACGTGATATTCCTGCCCGATATTCACTTCAAGGTTGGCCGGCCTGGCATGTCGGCCGTAAACGCGCTGGTTCCGGGCGTGCATAAACTTATTGATCTGGGCATAGCCGACCCTGATGCTATCGGGTTGCACGGCCATTCGTGGAGCGGTTATATGACAGCCTATGTGGTGACGCAGACTGACATCTTCAGGGCGGCAATAGCAGGCGCCCCCGTGTCGAACATGACAAGCGCATATGGCGGTATCAGGTGGGGAAGCGGACTGGCAAGGCAGTTCCAGTATGAGACGGGTCAGAGCAGGCTTGGTTCATCCCTTTTTGACCGGCGATACCTCTATATAGAAAACTCACCTCTCTTTTATGCCCATGAGATAAACACCCCCCTTCTGATAATGCACGGCGATGTGGACGAGGCAGTACCCTGGGAGCAGTCCATCGAGCTCTATCTGGCAATGCGGCGTGCAGGAAAGGACATCATCTTTTTGCAATACAGGGACGAGCCCCATCACCCGCAGAAATACCCCAACAAGGTTGACTACACCATAAGGATGAAGGAATATTTTGACCATCATCTGAAAGGGCATGAAGCGGCGGACTGGATAAAGAACGGCGTACCTTACCAGGGTCGCTGACTTACAGCAGGAGGCTGTGATAACCTCACAGCCTCCTGGTTGTTTTATACCTCATTTTGCAGTGTTTCAACTGCACGGTGATACATGTCCCAAACCACTGTTTGCTATATAAGGTCGCAGGCATCGGCCGGCATCCAGTGGGCATCCTTGCCATCCCACTTGACATTGCAGCCTATCGGGTTGGTGAGCGGCACACTTACCTGCCTGCCTGCAATGATATCTTCAAGGGCGTTTTCAAGATCGTTTACCGTCATTTTCGAACTGTCCCTGGGAGAATCGATACCGCGCCCGCCATATACCAGTCTCCGCTCCCCGTCGAAAACATAGAAGTGGGGTGTGCGTAAAGCACCGTATTTCATTGCCACCTCCTGTGATTCATCGTAAAGGTACACCCAGGGGAACTTATGCTTCTTCATCCGCTCCACCATATGGGGAAAGTCATCTTCAGGATAGGTGTTTTTGCTGTTTGAGTTGATGCCTGCAAACCTGACACCATGTGGTCCGAATTTTTCAGCTGTAGCGCGGGTCACCTCGTCGGAACCTATAACATAGGGGCAGTGATTGCAGGTAAAAAACAATACAAGCACCTTTGCGTCATCAAAATCTGCCAGCGAATAGGTTTTTCCATCAGTTGCAGGGAGCCTGAAATCAGGCGCCCTGTCGTTCAGTTGCAATGTAAAGGCCATCTTGATCATATTTTTGGTTTAACATCAGCTTATCTGTAGTTTATCAACGTGCAAGGCTCATAAATTGTTCAATTGTCATTTATGTTCCCGGGTCAGCCTGCAGATATCTCATAGGATTTTAATTATTTTTTTTTAATCTTCACAGGTCACAATAAAGGCAACTAAACCTGAAAAACAGAAGGCCATGAAGAAATCAATCATTATTTTCATTACTGCAGCGTTTGTAATATCAGCCAGTGGCAATGACCCTGCCGGTTTTACCGCCGAACACCTCTGGCAGATGCGCAGGGCCGGTGCGCCTGTGGTATCTCCCGACGGGAGTCGCACACTTTTCACACTCACCGGATATGATCTTCAAAGTAATGAGTCATCAACATTCATATATCTGTTAAACAATGAAACCGGTGAAAAGAAGCAGATCACCTTCACCGGAAGGGAATCATCACCATTCTGGTGCCCGGAGGGAAAGCATATTGGTTTTTTGAGCAGGAGGGACGGCAACCCTGCCCAGGTTTACATAATGGAGCACGGCTGGGGCGAGGCCAGAAAAATCACCGGCCTGCCTGTCGGCGTATTTGCTCCCAGGTGGTTTCCTGACGGTAAAAGGATCGCCTTTGCCGCCAATATTCACCCAAACTACAACGGGTGCTTTGACAGGCTTGAGGATATCATCAATGAGCAGAGGGATAGCAAGGTAACGGCAAAGGTTACCGAGAACGTGATGTACAGGTTCTGGGACAGGTGGCTGACAGACGGGTTTTTCCCGCGCCTCTTCTCTGTCGACATAACATCGGGCGAGGTAACTGACCTGATGCCCGGCACCTCCAACTTTTTCGCCATGATGGGCGGTGTGTCCTATGATATTTCACCGGACGGACAGGAGATCGCGGTATCAATGAACAGCATACCCGAGCCGTTCGAGAAACTGAACTACGACATATTCCTGCTGCCGGCCGACGGCAGCGGTGAGATGAGGAACATAACCACCCGCAATCCTGCCGACGATACGAACCCCGTATACAGTCCCTGTGGGACCATGATCCTGTACGGCAGGCAGAACCAGGCCGATTTCTATGCCGATAATGTTCAGATGGTGGTATACGACAGGTATAACGAAACACACCATAATATCACGGCAGATATCGATCTCTCATGTGAACAGTGGCAGTGGTCGCACGATGGCAGTACAATATTCTTCCATGCGCAGCATAATGCAAAAAAGCCCCTGTTCTCAATTCCTTCCGGCGGAGGTAGCCACACCATTCTTTTTGATGAGGGCAACAACAACAGCCTGCAGGTCACCCCGGGGGGATCAATCATATTCACCCACGACAACCTTAACAGTCCCGCCGACATCTACATCACCACGCAGCGGGGAGGTAACGCAAGACAGCTGACATCGGTCAACAAAGATCTACTGGAGGCCATCAAGCTTGGCAATGTTGAGAACGTAACCTATAAAGGGGCAAACGGAGCCGACATACAGATGTATATTGTCTATCCGCCCGGTTTTGACCCGGATAAAAAATATCCCCTGGTACTTATGATACATGGAGGCCCCCACAGCATATTCGGCGACCAGTGGCACTACAGGTGGAACGCCCACCTCTTCGCTGAACCGGGATATGTTATGGCATTACCAAACTTTCATGGTTCAACAAGTTTCGGTCAGGAGTTTGCCCGGTCAATCCACGGTTCTCATGCCGACCTGCCCTTCAGGGATATCATGAAGGCAACCGACTATATGATCGGAAGGGGCTTTATTGACGAGACACGTATGGCAGCAACCGGCGGCTCATATGGCGGCTACATGGTAAGCTGGATAGCAGGGCACACCGACAGGTACGCGTGCCTGGTCAATCATGCCGGGGTGTACAACATCCACATGCAGTTTTCGGCCGACTATACCTGGTACCGTCCGCACCAGTACAGCGGATCGCCATGGGAAAATTTTGACAGACTTATGGAGGCAAACCCTGCCATGTTCGCGCACAACTTCAGCACACCGATGCTGATAATCCACGGCGAGCTTGACTACAGGGTGCCCGTGGGTCACGGACTGCTGGTATATGGTATTTACAAGAGAATGGGTCTGGACGCCAGGCTTATATACTATCCTGATGAGAACCACTGGATATTGTCACCCCGGAACTCCGTATTCTGGTATGATGAGTTCCTGGACTGGCTTGCCAGGTACCTGGACTAGAAGCTGAGGGACCTGCTGCCGGTCATCAGCCGGCATACAGGCTCTCCTTTATACCGTCCAGTTCCTCGATAAGCGACCTGATCTTGTTGTAGGTTTGTGTGGAAACCTTGCAAAGTGGCAACCTGAGGTTGTTATGTATCAGCTTTCTGATATTCAGGCTGGCTTTCACACCAGCCGGATTCCCCTCAACGAAATGTGCGTTCATCAGATCAAGCAAGGCATTCTGGTAAGCCTGAGCCTTTCTGAGTTTTCCTTTCAATGCAAGCCTTACCATTTCAGAAAGCTCAAACGGGAACGCATTGGCAGAAACCGATATGACACCTGATGCACCGAGGGCGATCATGGGCAGGGTGAGCTGGTCATCGCCCGATATCACCATGAAATCCTTCGGTTTGTTCTTAAGTATGTAATTGACCTGGTTGAGATCTCCGGAAGCCTCCTTGGTGGCTACTATGTTCCTGCAATCCCGGGCCAGCCTGACAGTGGTCTCAGCCGTAATGTTCTGGCCCGTCCGGCCGGGAACATTGTATATGATAACCGGAAGTGTCGACGCTGTGGCTACCTTTTTATAATGCAGATATATACCCTCCTGGGTGGGCTTGTTGTAATAGGGTGAAACAGAGAGGATACCGGCCAGCGGCAGGTTCTCATCGCAAACAGACTGTACGGCACTTACCACTTCATGCGTATTGTTTCCCCCGACACCCATAACAACCGGAATCCGGTTATTGACCTTTTCAATTACAAAATTTATAACAGCAGTTTTTTCATCCTGGTTCAGGGTCACCGATTCACCGGTAGTGCCCAGTGCAACAATGTATTCCACCTTTCCTTCAATGAGGTGTTCAATCACTTTTCCCATGGAGGGGAAATCGACACTTTCGTCATCCCTGAAAGGAGTAACAACGGCCACCCCTGTGCCCTGAAATAATTTCTTCGACATAATATATTATTCTTGTTTCCTGTTAATTACATGCAGATAATGGGTTATCTGCTCAATAAGATACTCTGTATTCCTGCTGTTGCGGACATCGATAGACAGGTCTGTCCTGTCGTTGTTTTCCCTGAACCTTCCGGTTTTGAACCTGGCCCTTGAGAGAGCATGGACATACTCCAGCGGGAAAATATCGTCAAAACTCAGATTCATTAATATATCAACCTCCCTGTCAATGAATTCGTTTACAAACTCCGGTTTTGGCCTGAAGTACCAGTCAAGGTCACCGCGGCAGAAGAACTGGTAGCTTTTCCTCAGAAGCAGCTGGTCGGGTACCTTCTCATCGTCCACATAACCGAGCACAAAAACCTTCTTGCCTTCCCCCTCGAGCCTTCGCACAAATTCATGTACAGCATCAAAGCTGCCGGTTGCCGCTGGCTGAAACAGTATTCCTACACTACCGGCATCGGCCAGATTGACAAACTGCTTGTTGCGCCTCAGCTTCCTGAGCTTTCTTCCAAGCAGAAACATGCCTGTTCTTTTCCTTATTCTTTCCAGAAACACTATAAGATTGCTTTAATCAGGTATAAAATGCAATATTAACAAAAAATATGCGGGCTTCACCTGCAAAATCGAAAAACCCTAACTTTCCAGCATCTCCTCAAACTGCTCCTCAGTAATTACCGGCACGTTCAACTCTTTGGCCTTTTGCAGCTTTGATGGTCCCATGTTATCCCCTCCGATAATAAAATCAACATTAGAAGAGACTGCTGAAATGTTTTTACCCCCGTTTTGCTCGATAAGGACTTTGAGCTCTTCCCTGGAATGTCGCGAAAAGGTGCCCGATATCACGAATTTTTTACCTGCAAGCTTGTCCCCGGCATTAGCATCCACCGGCCCATCAGCCTCCATGGTAACCCCGGCCCTGCGTAGTTTATCAATCATATTCCTGTTCTCCTGAACAGAAAAATATCCGGTCACACTGGCGGCTATCTTCTCCCCCACCTCATCAACGGCGAGCAGCTCCTCCATTCCGGCATCCATCAGCTTATCGGCCGAAGGAAAGGCCTCTGCCAGCTTCCGCGCCACTGTCTCCCCTACGAAACGTATCCCAAGAGCATATAGCAGCCTGCTCCAGGGTGCCTTTTTGGATTGCTCAATGCTTCTGATAAGGTTTTGCGACGACTTGAGCGCAAACCTTTCAAGCTTAATAAGATCCTCTGCTTTCAGACTGTAAAGATCGCCGGCATCTCTCACCAGTCCCTGTTCAACCAGCAGCTTTGCCGTGGCACCTGCCATGTTGATGTTCATGGCACGCCTGCTGACGTAATGTTCTATTCTTCCAAGTATCTGGGGGGGACATGTATTCTGGGCGGGACAATAGTGTTTTGCCTCGCCGGGAACCCTGGTAAGTGCTGTACCGCATGCAGGACAGTTACTTATATATTCAACAGGCCGGCTTCCGGCGACCCTTTTTGAGCTGTCCGCACCTACTATCTTGGGAATGATATCGCCTCCCTTCTCAACGTACACCGTATCTTCCGTATGGATATCATGAAGTCTTATCTGTTCCTCATTATGGAGTGATGCCCGTCTGACGGTTGTCCCGGCAAGGCTCACCGGCTCAAGGTTGGCTACCGGGGTAATAGCTCCGGTTCGCCCCACCTGGAAATCGACCGATAAAAGTCTGGTGGCGGCACGTTCTGCCGAAAACTTGTATGATATTGCCCAGCGGGGTGTCTTGGCGGTATAGCCAAGCAAGCGGTGCAGTTTGAAATCATTTAGCTTGATAACCACGCCGTCTATGTCGAAAGGAAGTTTGGACCGGTTCTTTTCCCAGTGATCAATAAAATTGTATACCTCTTCAAGAGAAGAACACTTTCGTGTATGTTCTGATATCTTGAAACCCCATTTACCTGCACTGACAAGGTTTTCATAATGGAGGTCAAAGGGCAGGCCCTCTCCCATAACCCCGAAGACAATGCAATCCAATGGCCTGCCTGCAACTATTGAAGAGTTCTGTATCTTCAGGGTACCTGCCGCTGCGTTGCGGGGATTGGCAAACAGGTTCTCTCCCTTCCGCTCCCTCTCCTCATTCAGCTTCTCAAACCCCTTCCGGGGAAAAAGTATCTCACCTCTTGCCTCCAGCAGTGGCGGGTAGCCCTCACCCTTCAGCCTGAGCGGCACACTCCTGATGGTCCTTACATTAAAAGTTACATCATCTCCCTGTTCCCCGTCGCCTCTTGTTACTGCACGGGTGAGAATGCCCTCCTCATAGGTCAGGCTGATCGCCACGCCATCATATTTGAGCTCACAGACGTAATCAAACTCTCCTTCAACGGATTTTCTTATTCGCCTGTCAAATTCAGCCAGCTCTTCAGGCGAGTATGTATTCCCAAGTGAAAGCATGGGGTACCGGTGGCGCACCTGGGGAAACTCCCGGCTAATGTCGCTTCCCACGCGCTGCGAAGGTGAAGCAGGATCAAAATGTTCGGGGAATTCACGCTCCAGCCCGATCAGCTCTTCCATGAGCCTGTCATATTCAAAATCACTTACAGAAGGGTCGGCAAGGACATAGTACCTGTAGTTGTGCTCTTCCAGTCTCTTCCTCAGGATCAGTATTCTCTCACGAGCGGTTCCTCTGTCCATAATAATTATTTTCAAAATGGTTTTTTGAGAAGGTAAATTTATAAAATTAACAGATATGGCCCCCTGATGTTGATAAGTAATATGAGGAAAAGAGAACACTCCCGGAACGTGTATGAAAAAATGGCTATATTTGCATCTGGATTGGTTCCTGCTTGCAACTTCCTGCAAACGGGATGAAAAGGGAACCGGGTGAGAATCCCGGACAGTACCCGCTGCTGTAATCTCCGTCAATCCTTCAGGGCATTCCTGCCACTGTTGCCGGTTACGGCAATGGGAAGGCGTCCTGAAGGGGAGTAAGTCAGAAGACCTGCCAGATCCTGTTACAGATGTTCGGGGTTAAACATAATTATTCCGGTTTGAAAACCACGTTATTCTTTTTTTGCATATTCCTGATCCTTTTATTGCCTGTACAAGGCAATCCGGTGCCCGGTGATCCGGCAACAGGTGATCCGGCAAAAGGTGATCCGGCAACAGGTGATCCGGCAACAGGGGGCCCGGACAATAAAGAAAGAGCCGGGAGTAAAGCGGCCGGCGCCGACAGCCTCATGCTGCTTCACATTAACGAGGTTATTATAGAGGAGCACCGCAGTTCATTCTTTCATGAAGACAAGAGGTCGGCCGAACCTGACTCCCTGACAATGCTGGCATTCTCAGGCAGCGATCTCGGCACGCTTCTGCCGGCATTCACCACGGCCTATATAAATACTCCCGGAAGTGCAGGTTCTGCAGCCTCCCTGTTCCTGCGCGGCACAAACTCATACCAGTCCGCCATATCCTGGAACGGTTTTGTGCTCAATTCTTTGACACTTGGCATGGCAGACCTCTCCCTGGTACCGGTCGCGGCCGCCGATGAAATCAAAGTGGTATATGGTGCTGCAGGAAGCATTGCCGGGAGCGGTAATACCGGGGGGGCGGTCCTGCTCGGGAACAGGGCGGACTGGAACAACAGGGTGCGTACAGAAATAAGAAGCGAACTGGGCTCATATGACAACCGCCACTATTCGGTAACCGGGCGATTTGGCAATCCCCGGATACAATATCACATTAACATATTCTCTCACCAGGCTGAAAACGATTTCCGCTACACCGATATATACAAACCGGGCAATCCCCGCGAAACCATTGCCAATAATGCGCTCGATAACAGGGGTACCATACAGAACCTGTTTCTGAGACTGCCCCGCGGCAACAGTATTGAAGCAGGCCTCTGGTACCAGGTCAGGGAAAAACAGCTTCCGGCAATTATGGGGTCTTACCTTCCTGCCATTGCCGTGCAGGGCGACAATTCAGTCAGGGGATATGCAAAATGGTCAAAAATATGGCACAGGTCCGTTCTTTCTGTCAATACGGCAATCTTTGACGAGACTATGACCTGGGATGACGGCAGCCGGAATGCTGCCGGCAACGCCCAGCCTCTGTCAGAGATAACCGCCAGGCGTTTTATGGGCGATGCCAGTTACCGTGTATGGGTGACGGACCATCTTTCAGCCGATGGCGGTTTTATATTCTCATCCCTTTCAGCAAGTGCCGGTTCTTATGTCCGGCAACCGGCCGAGTATCGCACTGCTGTATTCTCAGCGATCAAGCTGGCGCTTCCGGCACTGACTGTCAATACCTCGGCAAGGAAGGAGTATCACCCCGGCATCGACATACCGGTACTTCTTTCTGCAGGCGCCAGGTACAGGCTGCCTTCAGGCCGGCTTTCAATAATTGCAAGCTACTCTGACCAGTTCAGGGTTCCCACCTTCAATGACAAATACTGGTATCCGGGTGGAAACCCCGACCTCCTTCCCGAAACAGGCTATTCTGCCGATGCGGGTCTGTCGGTGGTGCTTCTAAGCAGTCAGCACCTGCAGCTTGAGGCTGAAACAGGCATATACAGGTCACGGTTAAAAAACATGATACAATGGGTACCCACCAGCAATAACAGCTGGTGGCATCCCGAGAACCGGGATCTGGTTAATGTCAGAGGTCTCGAAGCTTCGGTGTCAGCCGGCGGAAGTACAGGCAACCTGCATTACGGTGCCAGGGCCGGCTATAACTATGCAAAATCAATGGTGGAAAGCCTTCAGCCGGAAGAGGGCAAAAAGAGTCCGAAACACCTCAGGTACATGCCTCCGCACAGCGGCTCACTCAGCATCAATGCAGGAAAAGGAAGGGGCTATACAGGGGTTTCCGTCAACTACACGGGCAACAGGCACACCACGAGCGATAACAATCCCCTGCACATGATGCCACCATTCATGGTTTGTAATGCATGGGGGGGCTATAGAGTAAATCTCTGGGGTATTTCAGCGATGCTTCAGATCAGGGTGATGAACCTTTTCAATGAACAGTACCAGGTGGTCAGATCCTATGCAATGCCGGGACGCACTTTCCACCTTGGGCTTACACTTGGCTACAATGATGCTCACTAAAAAAAAATATTCAGCGGCTGCATTGACAGGTATAATTTTTATATAAACGGCTCCTTCACCAGGGGAGGAGATTAATGCAGAACCGGTTTTCAAATGTTAACCCCTATGATCAAACCAACTAAATCATTGAAAATGGATCTCAGAAAAACAATGCAATATTTCCTGTTAGCAGCAGGTACGATATTTTTTATCTCGTGTGAAAAAGAGGATGATACCCCGCGGCTGGAAGGTTATGCAAGAGGAGTATTCATAGTCTGCGAAGGTACCTTCAACGCCAGCAACGGCTCGATAAGCTGGTATGACCCCGACTCCAACATAGTTATGAACAATCTTTTTGAACATGTCAACGGCCGGCCTGCCGGCGATGTGTTACAATCATTTACCCTGGCCGGAGATCTGGGGGTAATAGTGGCCAACAACTCGCAGAAGATCGAAGTGGTTGACCTGGCAACCTTTGAATCGGTTTCTACCATAACAGGTTTCACATATCCAAGGTATTTCGCCTATACAGGAAACGGCTCCGGCTACCTTTCAAACGGCAACCTTGACGGTCACGTTTACAGGGTTGAGCTGGAAAACGGAATAATTACCGATACCATCGAAGTCGGAATGGGACCCGAGCAGATGGTGGTGGCCGGCAACCACCTGTATGTTGCCAACAGTGGCGGCTGGGCATTCGACAACACGGTATCGGTCATAGACACCCGCAGCAATGAGGTGGTTACCACCGTTGAGGCCGGCGATATCCCTGTAGCGCTAGTAACCGACCGCGATGGTAACGTCTGGGTCCTTTCAAGGGGCAGGGTGGTTTACAACGAGACCTGGACGGAAATAATTGAAGAGACCGATTCCAGGCTTGTCCGAATCAATCCGGCAACTTTGAAGGCGGACCGCAGCGTGGTGATCGGCGTCAGAGGTGACGGTTTTAACCCCTCATGGCTCTCAGTTTCTGCTGACGGGGAAACTCTCTATTACGGAGAGGCAGGGGGCGTGTATGCAATGGCAATCGACAGCCAGGTTCAGCCTTCCGAACCAATGTTGCCGGACAATTTCTCATATGCAGCAACCTGCCCGTCAACAGGCCGTTTTTTCACCCTTGAGATCACTGATTATACTTCACCGGGGAAACTGCATATTTTTAATGACGGTGATCCGGAAGGGAGCTATAATACGGGAATAGCGCCTCGGGGACTGGCTTTCGGACACCACTAGGACGGGCAGGTACTTATCTCTGCCTTTTTTTCCTGTAAAAAATTTCATTTACTTTTGGGAAATGACAGGACGGGACAAAAGGAAATTCAATTGCATATTATCAGTCAGGTTGCTGATAGCGGTTAGCCTTGCCTGTCTTCCGGTTTATGATGCTGCAACGCAGATAAGCCATGGAGGAGAGCCTGCCGCCGCCCTCCTCAGATCCCCGGGCAGTCTGCCTGTGATAGAGATGCCCGTTTTCGACCTTTCCCGGTATATTTCC
Source organism: Marinilabiliales bacterium (assembly GCA_007695015.1). Classification (NCBI taxonomy): domain Bacteria; kingdom Pseudomonadati; phylum Bacteroidota; class Bacteroidia; order Marinilabiliales; species Marinilabiliales bacterium. The sequence goes on along the minus strand of REEN01000047.1, from coordinate 1,806 downwards.
GATATGGAGCAGGATGATGGTGCCGGACTGAAACCCCTTGTTTTTGCGAAACCTTTTTCGGTGAGCATTGATCCCCTGAAAGACGGGATCTGGGAGGAACTTGCAGATGGACGAAGGGTCTGGAGGGTCTCAATCAGGTCAGCCGGCGCATACTCACTGAACATTATTTTCAGCCGGTTCACCCTCGCGGAAGGAGCCTCTGTTTTCCTTTACTCCCACTCGCTTACACAGGTACTGGGTGCATTTGACCACCGTAATAACCAGCGGCACGGCACCCTTGCTGTATCACCAGTTGAAGGTGACCGTATTGTCGTGGAGATGCAGATGCAAAAAGGAGCCACACATTACGGGGAGCTGGAGATCGGAACCGTAGCCCATGATTTTATCGGCATACATAACCTTAAGAGCAGCAGGTTCGGGTTCTCGGGAAAATGCAACATAGATATAAACTGTCCCACAGGTGATAACTTTCAGACTGAAAAAAACGCCGTTGCCAGGCTTGTTATAAACGGGATACAGCTCTGTACAGGGGTTCTGGTCAATAACACCGCCAATGACGGCAAGCCCTACCTGCTCACTGCAAACCACTGCATTGATAACAGTAACAGGGCCGCAAACACCGTCTTCCTTTTCGGTTACGAGAGTCCTTTCTGCAACGGGAGTGACGGCCCCCTCAACCAGAGCCTTTCAGGGTCAGAGCTGCTCGCCACCCAGCAGAACCTGGATTTCACGCTTGTCAAATTAAATGAAAAACCTCCTAAGTCCTACAATGCATGGTATGCCGGCTGGAACAGGTCGCCCGATCCGCCTGCAGCTCCGGTGGCAACAATTCACCACCCCAACGGCGATGTAAAAAAGATAGCGGTATCTGCTGAACAGCCGGTAACCGCCACTTTTGGGAGCGGATACACAGCCAACGGTCACTGGCATATAGAACGATGGGGCCTCGGCACCACGGAGGGAGGCTCCTCAGGCAGCCCCCTGTTCGACCATAACGGCTCGCTGGTAGGGTTGCTGACCGGCGGAGATGCCCGCTGCGGAGATGCGGTAGATGATTTCTACTGCAAATTTTCGCTGGCATGGGACAGGTACGAAGGTACAAACAGCCGGTTACAGCCCTGGCTTGACCCCGACAGCACGGATGCCTTTATGGTCGGGGGACTGAACCCCTGGGGAGAAGAGGAGCTGTCAGCCCGCTTCACCGTCAGTACCACTGAGATATGCCAGGGCGACAGGGTGGTTTTTACCGATTTTTCCACAGGCAACCCCGGGACATGGGCCTGGGATTTCGGAACCGGAGCATCACCGCGTACGGCAGATACGAGGGGACCACATTTTGTAACCTATAACCAGGGAGGGAAACGCAAAGTTAAACTTGCAGTTACATCGAACGGAGAAATTGATGAGAAGGAGGCTGAGATAGACATGGCTGTAAACGCAACCAATATACCCCGTGCAGGCTTTAACTATTCGCAGGACGGACTGGAGGTTGCGTTCCTGGACCTTTCCGAGAATGCCGCCTCATACTACTGGGAGTTTGGCGACAGGCGCACCAGCACCCGGCAGGAGCCGGTACACACCTATTCCCGATCAGGTCAGTACACTGTCAGTCAGGTGGTCAGGAACAGGGCCTGTGCCGATACGGTTCAACATTTTATCACCCTAAGTCCGAATTTCCTGCCCCGGCATCCGGAAACCGGGATCAGGGTATATCCGGTTCCTGCAACCACCTACCTTGTCATTGAAGCGGGGCAGGTTTTTGACACCGACCTGCATATTGAGTTATATTCATCAGGCGGAAGCCTG
>REEN01000046.1 GCA_007695015.1 Marinilabiliales bacterium | reverse complement strand
TTTCAAATACAGGTATGCTTATTCCCTCCACCTTTTCCTTGTATTGCTTGTTTCCCTTTTTTCCATTGCTTTTATAACCTCGAGTAGCAGCAAAAAGGAAAAGGGTGTAAGGCAGGTTATTGTAATGAACCTGGCTAATGAAAGGGACCAGGTGGCAGAATTCCTGTTCGAGGAGATCGAATACAAAATGGGGCGGGACAGCTTCCTGATAAACAATTTGTCAGGCATGTACTATGAGGATTACGAACTGTATAACTATATAGAAGCAACCTACTTCAGCGGCTATTTCAGGAATTATGAATTACAGGTGGCTCCATGCGGGCATGACTTTGACCTTTGGCTCGAAGATGTAGGAGAACTGGTGGATTGTTATGGTTTCTTTTATGATATGGCAGACAAACAGGGCCTGCCAATCTCCAGAAATTCGGGGTTTTACTTCCTGGACAACCTGAACGGAAGGATTAGCTACCTTGGAATGATCCTGTTCGAATTTGATGACTATCCATGGGAAAAGACTCTGTTCATTTCACTCGACAGCAAACTGCTGAGTGACCAGCTTGGTTATCCCGAGCTTCTGCTTGAAGGCAAATTTTCCAGACCCCCTTCTGCTACTCAGTACTCAAATGCCAAGTATAATAAGGGACAGCTAATTACGCGGACAGGAACATATTCCTATCCGCTCAGACTCCATTTAGATACTGAAAGTGACTATCAGATGGGTTTTGTGCGGGAAGGAGGTTATGAACACCTCACATACAGGGTTGACGACGACAATGTTATTATAGTAAGCAAACCTCTCACAACCACCATCGACCTTATTACATCCTTTTCATACAGCTTTGCATTCTTTTATTTATTGTACGGACTTGCACTGCTTGTATGCAAATATCCTCCGAGGCTGAAGAAGTTGCGGGTCAACTTCAAGAACAAGATCAAATTCTCAATGATCGGGGTCCTGCTTTTATCTCTCATAATAATCGGTGCCGGCACGGTCTACTACAACATAATGCAATTTGAAAACAAACAATTTGAGAATATTACCGAAAAGATACAATCAGTGCTGATTGAACTGGAATACCGGCTGGGCATTGAAAGGGAGCTTTCACCTGATATGAGGTATTACGTGACTGAACTGCTGATACAATTCTCGAATGTATTTTACACAGACATCAACCTGTATGATACTGAAGGTGACCTTTATGCTTCTTCACGGCCCGAAGTGTTTGATCTGGGCCTCACTGGAGAGAAGATGAATCCGGTTGCCTATTCGGAGATGGTAATAAACAACAATGCACGTTTTGTTCACAGCGAGTCAATCAGCAACCTCTCCTACCTCTCGGCGTATGTACCCTTCACCAATACGAATAATGAAATACTCGCATACCTTAACCTGCCTTACTTCACGAGGCACTACATACTGACAAAAGAGATCTATACCCTGGTGGTTGCAGTTGCCAACATTTATGCCGTACTTATACTGATCACGATCCTGATCGCAGTAATTGTATCAAATACCATTACCAAACCCCTGCAGCTCATACAGGATAAACTCCGCGAACTGTCATTAGGCAGAAAAAACGAACAGATAGATTATGAAAGTGACGATGAAATAGGCAGTCTGATAAGGGAATACAACAGAATGGTGGAGGAACTCGAAAACAGCGCCGGTATTCTGGCAAGGTCAGAACGGGAGAGCGCCTGGCGGGAAATGGCCAAACAGATAGCACACGAGATCAAAAATCCGCTCACACCCATGAAACTGAGCATCCAGCATCTTCAGAGAGCCTGGGAGGACAAGACAGACAACTGGGAAGATATCCTCAAAAAAACAACCGGAAACCTGGTCGAGCAGATTGACCATCTCTCATCTATCGCGACTGCCTTTTCCCATTTTGCAAAACTGCCCGGTGCAGTAAGAGAGCCGGTCAATATTACTGATACCATAAAGAATGTATCAGGATTATTCTCCAATTCAGGTAATTTAAATATCGATCTAAGGCTTAACGGGAATGATGACCTTCACGTAATCTCTGACCGGATGCAACTTAACCGTATCCTGGTCAACCTTCTGAAAAACTCTACACAGGCAATCCCAAAAGACCGAAGCGGTGAGATAACAATTGAGCTCAAAAGGGAGGAGGATATGGCTCTTGTAGAGATAACCGATAACGGGGAAGGCATCCATCCTTCCATAAAAGACAAGATGTTTACCCCATACTTCACATCAAAGTCAGGTGGTACGGGACTGGGATTAGCAATAGTAAAGAATATCGCAGAACAGTATGGGGGCTCTGTAGGGTTCTCGAGTGAATATAATAAAGGCAGTTGCTTCTGGTTCAGACTGCCACTGGCCGGTCCCAAAAACATGGAGGCAGGGTCATATGATGATGAAAGTAAGTAGATGCATGGCCGGCAGGTCTTTCAGAATATATTTGTGCGCCCCGGTTGCCGGATAAAAATCTTTATGCGTGTCGTTAGCAAATATGCAACTAATTGCTATATTTGTTTGGCGGTACCGGGAAATGTTTAATAATACCCTGGCTTCCGGCAATAATATAAACAACTCTGTCTGTGTTCCTGAAATACACCAGCTTAGCCAATAATACGGTCATTAGAAAGGAAGCAACAAAAACCCTGCAATTACTCCTGCTGACGGTTTTGTTTTTTTCAGTTGCACAGCATCTTCAGTCACAGTCAAGAATTTCTGGCACAATTAATGAATATGCAGCTGTAGAATCGGTTGAAAGTAACCAGTCCGTTACCGTTAAGGACGCGTCAATATTCCAGCCAAGGGACACGGTGCTGCTGATCCAGATGAAAGGACTCGGCATCCTTACCAGTCCCCCGGCAGACTACGGAAAACAGCAGAACATAAACAATGCAGGCAATTATGAATTCCTGATAATCAGCGACATTTCCGGGAACACCATAACCTTCACGAGGGAGTTCCTCAAAGAGTATTCGGCCGTTGAAACTTTACAGCTTGTAAGAGTAAGGGGGTATGAAAATGTAACTGTCACAGGCCCCCTGACCGCAACGCCCTGGGACGGTGAAAAAGGAGGAATAGTTGCGCTTATCGTAACAAACACCCTTTATCTGGAAGATAACATAGACCTTTCAGCAGCAGGATTCAGAGGGGCGGAGCCGGTAATGATTACCAGTGAGGTATGCGCCGCATCCGACCCCGGAACATACAGCGCCCAGTCATTCCCTGAAGGCTCGGAGAAGGCAGGCCGGAAAGGTGAAGGCTCGGCAACTTATTATATTGTTGATGCAGATAATTTCCTCCTTGACGATCAATTCGCAAAAGGGAAAGGGCGCTTCGCCACGGGAGGAGGGGGTGGTAACGGACTCTTCTCAGGAGGAGGAGGAGGGGCCAATTTCGGCCAGGGAGGTTTCGGGGGAAATGAAACGGAAACCTGCAGCGATCCGGGTTTTGATACAGGTGGTGCCGGTGGGTACTGGCTGAGGGACCAGCTTTTCGATGCATCGGCTAATTTCCGGAACAGGCTGTACATGGCAGGAGCGGGCGGAGGCGCAACAGGCTCATCTGAAAGGAATGCCACGAGTGGCGGACGCGGAGGCGGAATGGTCATAATCGTGGCAAACTATATTGAAGGAAGCGATGAAGCTGCTATCATAGCAGACGGTGAATCGGTCACCGGTATCGCCGCTGCGGGCGCCGGTGGTGGCGGCGGCGGCGGAACCATAGTGGCATCCATCGACCACTACAGGGGAGTTGTCAACATGTTTGCACGGGGCGGCAAAGGTGGTGATGTAGAGCACTCCGACATGGGTGGGCCCGGTGGCGGCGGCGGTGGCGGAGTAATAATCCATTCAGGACCGGGACTTCCGGAGGGGGCAAATACGGTGGTACTGCCCGGCCCGAGCGGGACCAACACAATCCAGAATGAACCGAACGAATCTAGCATTGGCACCCCGGGAGGATTGATAGAACAGCTTGAAATCTCCCTCAACGGAATACTTTTCAACGGCATACGAACTGAAAGGCTGACTATTTGTGAAGAGAACACCCCCGATATACTGGAGGGCACCATTCCCAGGGGAGGCGAAAGGCCATATGAATTCTTCTGGCTGAGACGTCCCGCGGGAGATACGGAATGGACCGTGATAGCCGGGGCCGAGGAGCGGGATTATCAACCCGGACCGCTGACTGAATCAACTGAATTCATGAGGATAGTTGAAGACAAGGATTTTCCCCCGGTAATAGATTCAAGCAATATACTGACAATAGCTGTTGAGCCGAAGATACTGGGCAATGTAATATACAACAACCAAACCATATGTGCAGGGGACCAGCCCGGCCGGCTGGACGGCGACATTCCTTTTCAGGGCGGCACAGGTACTTTCGAATATGACTGGAACTTCTATACTGAAGAGACCCGGCAGTGGACCCAGGTGGAGGCGAACAACGGCGGTGTTAATTACCTTCCTCCCCCGCTGGCTGACACCACGCTTTTTATCAGGGTTGTGACTTCGGGAGTGTGCATTGACACTTCTGGTTTTGTGGCCATAGATGTGCATCCTGAAATACGCAACAACCTTCTGGATGATGACCAGACAATATGCCACGGCGACACACCCGGGGGCATATCGGCTCCTGTTGCCCTTGCCGGGGGACTTGGTGACGGATCATACAGCTATTCATGGGAAACTGACAAGGATGGCAGCTGGAACCCTGTCAACGGGGGATGGACATCTTCGTCATATTCTCCCGGTTCGCTTACAGGCACAACACGTTACCGCAGAACAGCCGAATCGGGGGAGTGCCAGGATACAAGTCCCCCGCACACCATCATAGTGCTGCCGCTCATATCCGGAAATACAATATCTGAAAGCCAGGTCATCTGTTATATGGCGGCTCCTGAGCTGTTTGAAGGCAGTGAACCTGAGGGTGGTGACGGCATTTACAGTTACCGGTGGGAAATATCGGCCGGAAGCTCACCATGGGAGACAGCAGAGGGGGATCCGGATGAAAGGGATTACATGGCCCCTCCCCTTTCAGATACAACCTCCTTCAGAAGAATTGTCTTCAGCGGAGAGAATGATGCATGCCGGGATACAAGCAATATCACGGTTGCTGAATTCTATCCCCTGTCCTTTGGCAGCATTTCCGGTATAAACGACACTATCTGTGAAGGCGAACAGATTGATCTGGCTTTCACGTTCAATGGAGAGTTTCCTATGGATCTTGTATATACAGACGGATCGCAGTTATTTACAGCCGAAGGACTTGTTTCTCCTGACTTCAGCACGAAAGTAACTCCGTCAACCCCTGATTCATCAGATTATTCATACACCTTTTACAGTTTGGTTGACGGGTTTGGCTGTTCAGTCCCCGAAAAGCATCTTACCGGATCATTAAGTGGAAGAGTCTATGCTTTCCCTGAACCGGATCCCGGGACAGGAGGCGATATTTGCGGACCCACGTTCAGTCTTGACGCAGCGGCAACCCTTGGCAGGGGTATGTGGGAAATATCATCAGGCAACGCAACCTTCAGCCCCGGCCCTTCAAATCCCGGGGCAACGGTTACGGTAGAAGAATACGGCACATATACCCTTACGTGGACCGAGACTAACTGGAGGTGCCGGGCAGATGACAATATCACGGTGACTTTTTATGAACAGCCTGAGAACACCTTCGCAGGAGAAGACCAGGAATACTATTACACATTTGAAACCCTCCTTGGTGCCGAACTGCCTCCGGGCATGCCCGAAGCTTATGGGAAATGGGAAGTTGTCGAAGGAGGGGCGAACATTGTTTTTCCCGACAGCCCCAGTACAGAAGTGACCGGGCTGGGTTTCGGAGAGAACATCTTCTCATGGACCTTATATAACGGGGTATGCCAGCCCGTATCAGATATGGTCACAATACTAATAAGGGATATTGACGCCCCCACCGGATTCTCACCGAACAACAGCGGGTTTAACGACACCTTTATTATCCGGGGACTTGAAAATTCTACTACCAATGAGCTTACAATATTCAACCGGCAGGGTAATGTCGTATTCAGGAGCAACAATTACATGAACGACTGGGACGGAAGAAACAACAGCGGGGTGCACCTTCCCGAAGACACATATTACTATATTATCAGCGTTGACAACAAATACACATACAAGGGTTTCATAGTTTTAAGGCGATAAAACAATACAATTGAAGATAATTACCGCTATATTGATCTTTTTCATTGCATTTTCCAAGCTGAATGCACAGCACCTTTTCCCGGTTTACAGCCAGTATATGCTGAACGGACTGGCGCTCAACCCTGCCTATGCAGGAAGCCGCGATGTTTTTAACATAACCCTTGGTTACAGGAACCAGTGGGTTGGATTTGACGGGGCCCCGGTATCGCAGACACTCAGCATGCACGCCCCTATGAGGAATGAAAACGTAGCCCTGGGAATTTTTCTCAACAATGAACAGATTGATGTAAGAAACAATACCAGCCTCTATTTTAATTATGCCTACAGGATTCCTGCCGGCAGAGGACGGCTGGCGCTTGGACTCAAGGCCGGAGGCATCAGCAGAAGCGCCAACTGGAGCCGGATATCATTGCATGACCCCGGTGATATGGTTTTCAGCGAACCTGCAACTCATGACATGCTTCCGAATATCGGATTTGGCATCTACTACTATACCGGAAGATTTTTCCTGGGGGCATCAGTTCCATATTTCCTCAGTGACAGCACGAGAAACGGTAAAGCAGTTATATATCATGATTACAGCAACTATAATTACCTGGTTACCGCGGGTTTTGTGACAGGGAGCAGAGGGTTTAAGATCAAGCCCAGTTTTCTTGTCAAGTACAATGAAAACCACCCGGTCCAGGTAGACGCCAACCTCTCCTTTATCCTTGGAGACCTGATATGGATAGGTGCATCATACAGGATAGAGGATGCCCTGGTCGGACTGGTAAAGATCCAGATTAATGACAGGCTGCGGCTGGGTTATACATACGACTACTCCATGGGAAAACTGAGCAGCTACCATAGCGGTTCTCATGAAATAGCGCTTATATATGATTTCAGGTTCAGGGTCAGTGCTGTTAACCCCCGATACTTTTAACAATGAGGAAACCAATATTAATACTGACACTTATCCTCCTTGCCGGCGCAACTAATGATGCGCAACAGAATGACTTCTATGAGATCACCCGCCTCCCTTTCACAACCGACAGGTTCGATGAATTTGCACCGGCATATTACGACGACGGGATTGTTTTTACAACAAACCGCAGAATGAGTGTAATTGTTACCCGTACAACAGATGAAGGGGAGAATCTTTTTAACATATATAAAACCTCCCGCAGGAGGTCCGGCAGATGGGAGGATCCCTCACTTCTTGACAGGAGCCTGAAAAGCAACTATCATGACGGGCCTGTAAGTTTTTCACCGGACGGGTCCACGATCTTTTTTACCAGGAATATTCCCGGCAGTGGCAGGGATCCCTCAAGACTTGGCATTTTTATGGCAGATTATGCCGGCGGCAGTTGGACCAATATAAGACCCTTTCCCTATAACAGCAACAACTACAACCTGGCACACCCAACCATCAGCAGCGACGGCAGGACACTCTTTTTTGCAGGCGACATGCCCGGAGGATACGGTGGAATGGATATTTATGAATCTACCCTTCAGGCATACAGCTGGTCTCCTCCTGTCAACCTCGGCAGCGAGGTGAATTCAGCCGGAGATGAAGTCTTCCCCTATAAACACCAGGGGGGAAGGCTCTACTTCTCCTCCAACAGGACCAACGGGGAAACACTTGACCTCTATTACACCTTCCGGCGGGAAGAAAACTGGCAGTCACCCGTTAAAATGCCAGCCCCATTCAATTCAGAATATGATGATTTTGGTTTCATTGCCGACAGGGAACTTACAAACGGTTATTTCTCATCAAACAGGGAGGGTACAGACAATATATATTCCTTTACCTCAACATTCCCACTGTTCACAGATTGTGAAACGATACAGGAGGAGCAGCTCTGCTTTGTTTTCTATGAGCAGAGGGCTGAAAATGTTGACACCACAACCCTATACCTGCTGTGGGACATGGGCGACGGCACCAGGATAAGGGGACTGGAAGCGGAACACTGTTTCAGTGAGTTGGGGACATATACCGTCAGGCTCGATGTAATTGATGTCATCACCGGAGAGGCACAGTCCAATGTTGCATTCTACAACTTCACCACCCCCAGGGTTGAACAGCCCTATATCAATGCTCCTGATACGGTCTTTGCGGGACAGCAAATCAGCATCGATGCAACTGACACCTACCTGCGCAACTTTGACATTGATGAGTATTACTGGGAGCTGGGCGACGGCACAAAAACTACCGGGGAGATAATTAACCACACATATGACTATCCCGGAACCTACATAATTACTTTGGGAGTAATTTCTGACCCCAATTCCCCGTTTGGATACAGAAGGTTGTGTGTGTACAAGGAGATTGTGGTTCTGGAAAATCAGTAGATCCAGCAGTTATACCTTCCCTTGCCATCTGACTTTTGCCAGAGAAACAGGCGGGGCACGGTATTTGATACTATGCAGGCATAACTGCATAACCTGACCCGTTTTTGCAGATGTTTGATCCTGAAAAAAAGAAACAGTTTGGTAAATTTACCGTATAAACGACAATAGTTAATTTTATCCGATCCAAAAAACAAAAGCATAACGAACAATGAGAAATCTGTCAATCCTGATAATCATGGGGCATCTACTCTTCTTTACGGCACACTCGCAGCCGGTTCCCGCCCCCGATGAAAACATACCCTGGCTTGTGACTTTCGGCGGTGATGCATGCCCTTCCTGGGGCGATGACAATTTTACACAGACTTTCTTTTTCCTGATTCCTGAAGATCATACCGATCCTGTTTATATTAGGGTTTATAATCCGGTAACCGGAGGCCAGTATGACGAAATAAACGGGTACTGGAACACAAAAGTAAATTTTTCCGTTTACGGGGGGCCTGAAACATGGTCACACCCCGACGCACAGGGTACCGGGCCCGATGGCAACTACCGGAGCGGCAACCTTATTGCCTCAAGGACGTTCGGCTATGAACCCGAATACGATGCTGCCTGGTATACTTTTGGCCCGTTCAACCCCATGGAGGGTGAATACGTGGAGAAGTTCCGCGGGAATGTGTTCAAGATCATTGCACAGGGAGTTGAGGGAGATGACGGTAACCTCTATCGCTATTTCCTCTCCACAAGCCCCGACCAGAACATACCCGTTGAAGGGGGCAACGCGTTCGCATACAGCTACACTTTCAGGCTCTGGAACGACCCCAGCCAGGTTTCCCATATCTATCCATACATAGATGATGAAACAATTACCGTTGAGATCTCTAACTTTGACTGGGACTATGACGGTATTATCAGGCTGGTTTCGGTTGAGCGGCAGGGTCAGTTGCTGGATGTATCCGGTGATGATTACTGGGCACAGAACAGGTTCACAATACTGGAAGGGGAGAGGGGCACCTCTCTTGATCTTCAGTTCCATAAACAGGCCAGCCCGGTAATCAGGAACAATAACGTCGTGGTAACAATACGCAACCAGTATGACCAGGCACTTCCGTTCTACGTTATACCAATAGGAGGCGTTCCGCAATACCGGTACAGCATAGGGGTAAGGCCTGCAGGAAATTGATAATCATAAAAAAATGTATAAAATCGCTGATCCATTTATCAGACAGGCAGCCATTGCCGCAGTCATCGCATCTCTTTTTGCAATTTCCGTGCAGGCACAGGAATACCGCTTCAGGAACTACGGTATTGAACAGGGGCTCCCGCACAGGTTTGCATATACCGTTGCCCAGGACGAATCAGGCTTTATCTGGGTGGGGACAAGCACCGGGCTGGCAAGGTTTGACGGATTTGATTTTGAGGTTAACCCTTTCGGGGACTCAATACCGCCGGGATTTACTGTAAGGAGCTTCACAGATTCCCGCAACAGGATATGGTACGGGTATAACAGCGGTGGCATAGCTGTTCTGTCCGGCAACAGGATAACCGTTACCGATAACAGAGAGGTCAGGACAATGGTGACCGGTATTGCTGAAGACCGGGATGGGAATATCCTGGTTGCATCGCAGCAACACGGACTCCTTGTGATAGATGATGAGATGAACACCTCCCACTTCCAGGACATGTTCGCAGGTACGGCCATTACGGCCATGTCGGTAACGGCAGATGACCAACTTCTGATAGGGTCATTTGACGGGTTGCATTTATACACCTACTCTCCGGGAGACAGTCCTGAAAGGGCTGGTAGGACAGAAGGGCTGCCGGAGGTTGCCGTATCCTTTCTCCTGCCTGATGATAACGGCGTTTTTGCGGGGACCAGGGGACGGGGACTTTTTTACATTTCAAAAGCTGAAGACGGATCTTTTATTGCTTCTGATGTGGGAGAATCCCTCGGGATCGGAAACACCATCATAGAGTCCCTGGGGCGCGACCACGCCGGCAATCTCCTTGTTGCTACCAGGGGGCAAGGTGTTTACAGGATAAGCAATCTCTTCAGTGCAGAAGAGAAGGCAGAGATAAAGAATTTCACAACTGCCAACGGACTTCCATCAGATATTGTGCATCAGAGTTATGCCGACAGGGAAGGCAATTACTGGTTTGCAACTTTTGACGGACTGTCAATGCTGTCTGATGAATCGCTGAGTTTCATCAGATCATTTGAAGAGCCTTTCGGCAATAATGTGCTTTCTGTGTTTTCCGACAGCGAATACTTCTGGCTGGGAGGAGAGAGCGGATTGTTGAGAATTTCGAAGCTGACCGGCCAAAGGACTTTCATAGGCACCGCCAGGGGCCTTCCATTCGATATGGTCACTGCAATTACCTGCTGCCATGAAAATAACATCTGGATAGGTACGGCTGAAAATGGTATTTATAAACTAAATACCGGAACCCTTTCGGCATCCCGTTTCCACTTCTCCGCAAACTCACTGGAAAACAGCATACATGACCTTGACCACGAAAACGGCGTGCTGAGGGCTGCAACCAGCAGCGGTATCCTGGAATTTGATCTTGTCGGCGGGGAACGAAAAAGGCTCGGAACAGATGAAGGGATGCCCCATAACTTTATAAGAAGTGTCTTCACCGCCTCAGACGGCACAAAATGGGTGGCAACCAGGGGTAACAGGATTGTGGACGCAGAGAACAGCAGGTCTGTTGGTATCGCCTCCATGGAGCTTGATTTCGTTGCCATTACAGAAGATCATAACGGTAACCTATGGGCCGCAACCAACGGAAACGGCCTTATTTATATAACACAGGATACACTTATCCAGATTACAACGAGCGACGGCCTCTACAGTAACTTCTGCTACAGCCTTATTACCGATGACCAGGGAAGCCTCTGGGCAGGACACAGACTGGGTGTCAGCCGGATCAACCCTGAAACATACCATATAAGAACCTACAGTACTGAAAGTTCAGTGACGGGGGACTTCAACTTCAATGCAGCTCACCGGACACAGGACGGGGTATTGCTTTTCGGCACGAGCGACGGATTGGTAATATATGACAACTCAAAGGAGAAAGATATAGCCACATCACCATTGCTGAATATCACCTCTGTCCAGGTCTCGGATGACCTGTATGAGAATATTGACCGCATCATACTGCCATACGGCAGCTACAGGGTCAGGATCGATTTTATAGGACTGAGCTACGCGGATCCTGAGAAGGTTCTTTACCAGTACAAGCTTGACGGCTATGACCTGGACTGGTCCGATCCTTCCGCACAGCGGTTCGCATACTATCCGCGGCTTGATGACGGTAATTTCACATTCCTTCTCAGAGCTACCAATGCTGAAGGTATATCCACCGAGTATCCCGTTACACTTGCTGTAAATATCGATAAACCGATCTGGAAAAAATGGTACTTCTTTCTGATTGTTGCCTCGCTGGCAGGGCTCATACTATTTCTTTTCATAAAGATCAGAGAGCGTAACCTGCGTATTGAAAAGGAGCGTATCGAAAGGGAGCTGGAGATACGGACCCGGGAAGTTGTCGAGCAGAAGGCTGAGATTGAGGTCAAGAACAAGGACATTACCGACAGTATCAACTATGCCCAGAGAATACAGGCAAGCATCCTCCCGCCCGTCTCGAAAATATCTGAGAACTTCAGTGAGTCATTTGTGTTTTACCAGCCCCGGGATATTGTGAGCGGCGACTTCTACTGGTTTGACAAGGTAAATGACAGCAAGTTCCTTATTGTATGCGCAGATTCAACCGGACACGGAGTTCCTGGTGCGTTCATGTCGATGATTGGTACAACCCTGATCAAGGATATATGCATGAGAACTGACGTAAACTCCCCTTCCGATGTCCTTGGCACGCTTGACAGGGAAGTAACAAGCACCCTGAACCAGAATGTTGACCCTTCCGGTAAATCAACTGACGGGATGGACATTACCGTATGTGAATTTGACCTCAATACCCGTTATATACGTTTTGCCTCTGCAATGCGGCCCATTATGATGTACCACAAAGGGGAACTCATGTATATCAGGGGAAGCCGCAACTCGATAGGAGGCTACGTAACCGAGGAAAAAGCTTTTGAGAACCAGGGTTACCAGCTTGACCCTGGTGACATAGTATACCTGTTCAGCGATGGTTATCCCGATCAGTTCGGTGGTCCGCTCGGCAAGAAATTCAAAATGGTAAGGCTTAAGAATCTGCTGACCGACATTTGCGGTAAAACCATGAATGAACAGCATGATCATATACTCACCAGTTTCAACCTCTGGAAAGGGGACCATGAACAGGTTGATGACGTATTGTTCATGGGTATAAAGGTATAGTATTTGTGCCTGAACCTATTTCTTCCTGAAGAAAAGCTGTAAAGGCACTCCTGTGAAGTCGAAGTTCTCCCTTAGCCGGTTTTCAAGATACCTTTTATAAGGATCCTTAATATATTGAGGAAGGTTGCAGAAAAAGGCAAATGCAGGAGTTTTTACCGGAAGTTGTGTAACATAGTTGATCTTGATATGCTTGCTCTTTACTGCCGGGGGATGGAACTGATCCACCGCGCGCCTGAGCGCCTCATTCAGTTTTGATGTGCTTATCCGTTGTTTTCGCCTGGTATAAACCGCAGATGCAGCATCAAGCAGCCTGGAAATACGCTGCCGGGTAAGAGCCGAGGTGAAAATTACCGGAACGTCTTCAAAAGGCGATATACGTTCCTTAATGATCGCAGTATAGCTTTTCACCGTATTGGTCTCCTTTTCAACCAGATCCCATTTGTTTACAGCAATGACCACTCCTTTTTTATTCCTTACAGCCAGATTGAATATGTTAACATCCTGAGCTTGCATACCCGCTGTTGCGTCTATCATAACAATACAAACATCTGATCTTTCAATCGCACGCACCGACCGCATTATCGAGTAAAACTCAATATCTTCCATGGTCTTCCCCTTCTTCCGCAGTCCGGCGGTATCGATCAGGTAAAATTCATGGCCGAACTTGTTATAGTAGGAATGTATTGAATCCCTGGTGGTGCCTGCTACCGGGGTAACAATGTTCCTCTCCTCACCCAGTAAGGCATTGGCCAGCGATGATTTTCCGACATTGGGCCTGCCGACAATGGCGAAGTAGGGGATCTCTTCCGTGCGCTCCTCACTGATACCTCCGGGTATAGCAGCAGTAACTGCATCAAGCATCTCCCCTGTTCCTGATCCGTTAATCGCCGATACCGGATATATCTCTCCAAGGCCAAGCTTGTAGAAAACAGATGCATCATAATACCTCTGTGAATTGTCAACCTTGTTCACAACAAGGATGGTGTTCCGGCTGCTGCGACGAAGCAGTACGGCAACCGCCTCATCAAGGTCGGTAATGCCATTTGTGACATCCACTACAAACAACACCGTATCGGCCTCATCGATGGCAAGAAGAACCTGTTTCCGGATCTCATCCTCAAACACGTCATCCGATCTGGTAATGTAACCTCCCGTATCAATAACCGAGAACTCTTTACCGTTCCAGTCTGATTTCCCGTAGTGACGGTCACGCGTTACACCAGAAAGCTCATCAACAATGGCCTTCCTCCCGCCGCACAACCGGTTGAAGAGGGTCGATTTGCCCACGTTGGGGCGGCCAACAATTGCAACTATATAACTCATAAGTTTTTATCTGTATCCGAACCTTTTTAACTGCTGTTCTTTGGACCTCCAGTCTTTGGTAACCTTTACAAAAAGCTCAAGGTATACCCTGGAACCAAAAAATTCCTCCAGGTCAATTCTTGCCTCTGTCCCGGTTTTTTTTAATGCAGCACCCTTTTTCCCAATAATTATCCCTTTCTGGGTGTCACGCGAAACATGAATGACCGCCCGTATCCGCAAGAGGTCCTTCTCCCTTATAAACTCCTCGATTTCAATCTCTGAAGAATACGGAATCTCTTTCTGGTAATTCAGAAAAACCTTTTCACGGATAATCTCGGAGGCAAAAAACCTTTCAGACTTATCAGTAAGAGCATCCTTGGGGTAATAGGGCGGCGATTCAGGCAAAAGTTCGACAATCTTGCCGAAGACCTTGTCTAGATTGAATTTTGCCTTGGCCGACAGGGGAATGATGAAGGCACCCGGAAGAACCTTTTCCCATTTTACCATCAGCTCCTCAACCCTGCTGTGGGAACTCAGGTCTATTTTGTTGATTAAAAGAATTACCGGTATCCTGAGCTTGCTGATTTTGGCAAGGTACTCGCCGTTTCTAAGCATATCTTCCTCAACATCGGTTACATACAATAGTATGTCGGCATCGGTAATTGCACTGCTTACAAACTTCATCATCGATTCATGGAGCTTGTAATTTGGCTTGATGATGCCGGGAGTATCGGAATAGACAATCTGGAAATCATCGCCGTTAACTATGCCCATGATCCTGTGCCTGGTTGTCTGTGCCTTCGAAGTTATTATCGACAGATTTTCACCGACAAGGGCGTTCATGATGGTTGATTTGCCAACATTTGGATTGCCCAGTATATTAACAAATCCCGATTTATGTCCCATATCAATGTTATTTATCTGAGATTGATGCTGAGAGTCAGTTTAAATGCAAAGTTATCAATTGTCCGCTCAAAAGCATAGGGCCCGTACCTGTAAAAAACACCTGCACCGTAACCCATGAAGAACTGCCTGATGATGTTGTTCACCAGCAGGCCCGATTCAATATACCCTTGTTCCATTGTTCTTAAAGGGATATTGAGGTGATTACCCGGTTCTGAAAGTTTTCCGATTCCCATATTTGTCACCAGCACCACTTCAGGTCTGAAACTACCTGATCTGTAAAGCAGGCTCCCAAAGTTATGACGAAGGAAAAGCGATGCAAACCTGTCGGAAATGAATTCGGACGGACGCATTGTGGCGAAACTGTTGGCCGCCTCAACCGAAAAGCCCCTGTAGCTACCCTTGCCGCTGAAGAGAACCTGGTATGGCATATTCCGGTCAGCTACCCCGCCCTCGATCTTCAGTGAAGTTCTCCCCAGACTTCGTGTTGTAAAAGTATGTGATGCAGCAGCTGATATCCTGGTATATTCATACCCGCCGCCAAAGATATCCGTTCCCATTCCATAATTAAACCATGCTACAGGGTAATCAGTCCCCATCGATATTCTTGTTCCGCGTGGTGTTTGCATAAACCTCTCCCTGTAAGCAAAGCGCAGCTGCATTCCGGCTTCGGTAAACAGGAAAGAGCTGCTTTCGGTTCCCTCACCGGCAAAAACATATGCATCACACGGGATAACCTCTCTTACGTTCAGATAGAACCTGCCTTCAAGGTGACGGACCAGTTGCATTGACAGTGCAGCATCATAAGCCTCTGTATAGTCCATGCGCCCGATCATGAAACGTCTGTAGTTTTCTGAGGTGAGATCGACGCCTGTAACGTAAAACCCGTATCCCCCTGCCTCCGCAACATCGCGCGAGTATGACAGCTCAAGCCTGACATCACCCGGCCTCCATAGCAGGAGCGAGGCCCCGGCCCCGAATTTCATTTCCCTGTCCTTAAATCCCCATGCTACATGGCCACCGGCAGAGAACCTTTCCGAAACCCTCTGACTGGTCAGAACCCTGATTCCCGGCCTGAGACCCTCGAAATAATTATAATCCAGCAGACTGGCGTAATCAATATTGAGGTATCCCCAGGGTATATAACCCGAGGCAAGTGTCTCAAATAGCCTGAGGGTGCGGTCAAAATTTGCCTCTCTCCCTACACTGTCCATAAAGTGATATGTCTGCAGGTCTATTTCTGTTAAGGGCACAACCCTGAACTTCTCCCAGTAGGGGTTATCGGTCCGGTACGCATCGGGTGCTATCTTAAGTTCAATATTGTTGAAACCCCGTCTGCTCAGTTCCGGTTCAATTTCTATATCTGACAGGTATGTCCTTCCAATACCAACAAGGCTGTACCTTGTTTCTGTTCCGGTAGACAGACTTTCCCTCCCCAGGATAATATCAGTATTGAGTTCGCCGGGGAACCACTGCTTCCCTTCAACAAAATTGTAGTTCTGCTGAATACGGACGGTAAAAAAACCTCGCGGTTCATATGGTTCGGCAATAACATGCTGAATGGCATATCCGTTGGAATTAATATAGACCACCCCTTGCAGTCCGTCAAAATTCCGCCCCGGATAGGGCCTGAAAGAAATTATAAAAAGCGTATCATCCAGTTCGGTAAACATGCTGTCTTCCAATATGAATGAATATCGTGATGCACTTCCACGGCTGACAGGGTTCAGGTAACTTCTGTCCATTATTGAGATGTGATCCTCATAAAACGTAAACGACTGTATCTGGGTTGCCAGCAATGTAAATGACGGATCACTGAAGCCGCTCACCCTTGATGCCACCACCTGTTCGTTGTTCCTGCCGGGTCGCCTGTACTCCCGTTTGCTTACCGATTCCATAAGGAAAATATGCTGTCTTTCGATGAACTCGCGCAGCCGGATCTCACTTGAATCAACCTTTTCAGCCTCAGCTTCTGCCTCATTCACGTTCTGTCCTGACTCCGACCCGCCCGTGAATGCAAACCGGATCGATACATTTGCAGAGCCCGGCAGGTTTATCCTTGATAGAACACTGTCAGCGACAAGGGTGAAGAAAAGCTTGTTGTAAGATGTGTAGGAGAATGATGAGAGCATCTCCGGATTGTTGATCCTCCTGTTCTCATATGCCTTTCTTATTATCCGGTGGGCAGGATTAACTCCGGGAGTAACCGTAACTTCCTCCAGTAAAACGGGCTGCTGCTTCATCCTGATTACCATTGTGCGGCTTACATCATCTTCGGAGGGAATGACTGTCATGGTCTGATAGCCAACATAGCTTAGCCTCAGAAATCCGGGCAGCGAACCGGTTGTAATTGAAAAACCGCCGTCAATGCCAGTTGTTGTTCCCGTTCCCCTGTCGGTATAAACAATATTGACAAAGGCGAGGGGTTCACCGGTAACATCATCTACGACCCGGCCATTCAGCCTGATATCAGCGGATGCGTCAACAGCCTGCCAGAATGGCAAAAACAAAAATGTTGCGATTACAATTAAAACCCTGTTCATAAATTATCACCTGTTAATAGCCTGTGGCCTGAATACCTGGAACGGCTTACTTAAATATATTCATCTTCAGCTTATTAACCTCCTTTTCGTTAAGAAACCTCCATTTCCCCCTTGGAAGGTTCTTTTTTGTAAGACCCGCAAAAAAGACCCTGTCAAGTTGTGTAACATTATAATCAAAATGACCGAAGATACGCCTTATGATGCGGTTTTTACCGGAATGGAGACGGATACCCACCCTGGACCGGTCGGTTTCATCGGCCCAGCTTATCTCATCAACCTTGATGTGCCCGTCATCAAGCTCAACACCTTTAGCTATCTCTTCCAGATCAGCCGGTTCAAGGGGCCGGTCAAGCCCGGCCTGGTATATCTTTACTGCACCGTGTGAAGGATGAGTGAGTTTCTTTGTCAGGTCGCCGTCATTGGTAAACAGAAGAAGTCCGGTCGTATGCCTGTCCAGCCGGCCAACAGGGTAAATACGCTCCCTGCACGCGTTTCTCACAAGATCCATTACCGTGCGCCTGGCACGCGGATCATCAACGGTGGTTATAAAATCCTTGGGTTTGTTTAGCAGCAGGTACACCTTATTCTCCGGATCAAGCTTTTTGCCCTTGAACCTGACGACATCAGACCGCAGCACCTTGGTGCCTACCTCTTTAACAACTTTGTTGTTGACAATAATGTGGCCGGCTTTTATGTATTCATCGGCCTCCCTGCGGGAGCAAATGCCGGAATTGGCTATAAACCTGTTAAGCCTGATCTCAGAATGTTTTCCGGCTGTTCGCATGCCTGACCGGCCTTCAGCATCAGCCGCCTTTTTGGGAACAGCTCTGCCTGCAATTCCTTTTGCGGGGGCCTGCCTCTTCTTTTTGAATTTTTCAAATGGATGCTCCTCTTTCCTGTCAGTGTCGCCGGGCCTGCCGGGCCTGCCGGTGGTACCGGACTTGCCGGTTTTGCGGGGCCTGCCGGTTTTGCGGGACCTGCCCTGATCTCTCTTTTCAGCCATCGTGGTTTTGTTTTGGGAATGCAAAGGTAATATTTTTAAGCCCATAATATTATGCAAAATGGTTGACCGGGAATAAGCAACCTTTCAGGCACCGGATTTTTTAATCCTGGCTGCGGTATTTTCAGTCAATTGAATTAAATTAGCCGGTCAACCATTATGTTTAAAAAATTGCAGCCATGACACTGATAAGATCAATATCGGGTATCCGGGGCACTATAGGCGGCTCACCGGGTGAGGGACTTACTCCGCAGGATATTGTAATGTACACTTCGGCATGGGGCAGCTGGCTGATGAGACAGGAAAGGAAAAAGCGGTACAGGGCGGTCATTGGGCGGGATGCCAGGATATCGGGAGAGATGGTAAACCACCTGGTTTGCGGAACCCTCATGGGGATGGGCATTGATGTGACGGATCTGGGGCCGGCAACCACACCGACAGTCGAGATGGCAGTGAAGTTTGAAGAGGCTGACGGGGGCATAATACTCACTGCGAGCCATAACCCGGCGCACTGGAATGCATTGAAGCTTCTTAACAACCGCGGTGAGTTTCTTTCGGCGGCAGATGGTGAACTTCTCCTTGAAATTGCCAGCTCCGGGTCTTTTAACTATGCTGAGGTATATGAGCTGGGAAATTACAGGGTTGAAACCGGATATACCCGAAGGCACATTGAAGAGATACTGAATCTGCCGCTGGTGGACAGGGAAGCGATCAGGGCAGGAAACTTCAAGGTTGCAGTTGACTGCATCAATTCTGTCGGCGGAACTGCAGTGCCCCAGCTTCTTGAAACCCTTGGGGTAAAAGAGATCATAAAACTGCATTGTGAGCCGGACGGTAATTTTGCACACAATCCGGAGCCCCTGCCTGCGAATCTTATTGAACTTTCAGAGAAAGTAGTCGCGGCAAAAGCTGACCTTGGATTTGCAGTTGACCCTGATGTCGACAGGCTGGCTATTGTAAACGAAGACGGCACGATGTTCGGAGAGGAATACACGCTGGTTGCAGTGGCTGACTATGTCCTGCAAAACACACCGGGCAACACGGTATCAAACCTCTCCTCAACAATGGCCCTTAAGGATATTACCGGAAAGCACGGTGGGGTTTACAGTGCCTCGGCAGTGGGTGAGGTGAACGTTGTGGAGGAGATGAAGCGGACCCGTGCAGTAATTGGCGGAGAGGGTAACGGAGGCGTTATCTATCCTCCGCTCCATTACGGGCGTGACGCCCTGGCAGGCATTGCCCTGTTCCTCTCCCATCTTGCCAGGTCGGGCAGCTCATGCAGCGAACTAAGAAAATTGTACCCTGATTACCACCTGGTAAAAAACCGGATCGAGCTTTCAGAAAACATCGATACCGGAAAGATACTTTCCGACATTAAGACAATTTATTCAGATCACCCCGTAAATGATGCCGACGGTGTAAGGATAGATTTTCCCGAAGGATGGGTACACCTGCGTAAATCCAATACAGAACCGATCATAAGGATCTATTCGGAGGCAGAAACGGAGGAGAAGGCAGTGATGCTGGCTGACAGGATCGCCGGCCATATCAGATAGTGTCTGCAACCATTAACATTCCTTAACAATAATCCGTTCAGGCCGGATTAAACCATTGCGGACTCAGCAGGTCCAACAGGTTCAGATGACAGATTCCATGTTCAGATGGATACTCTGTACATAATGTGCGGGGTTAAAAAAAGTTAAGTTCGAACTTTTGGAGCTGTTTTTTTGTTTCTTTGGTAGATTTTAAAATTCACAGCTGAAAAAACCGTTAATACTTATAATCAATAGTTTTTATATAATTCATTCTCCAATGAAGAAAAACGTAATAATCACAACTTCCATAATAGGCGCGATGGTGCTGGGTGTAATAATATATGCCATAGCAGGGGACAAGGAAAATATCGCAATGCTGGAAGTACCGGTCATGAAGGGCAGGTTTGAGGTTCTGGTTACCGTTACAGGAGAGCTGCAGGCTGAACGTTCTGAACAGATAATGGGACCACCCGAGCTCAGGAGCCGGAACCTCCGGATAGGCAATATCAGGATACAGGACCTGATCCCTGAGGGAACCGTGGTTGATTCGGGCGATTATGTTGCACTTCTTGACCGGTCAGAATCTGACAATACCCTCAAGGATATGGAAGATGCCCTTGAGAGGGCCGAGGCCCAGTTTACAAGGACACAGCTGGATACCACCATCACCCTGAGCAACCTGCGAGACGAACTGATCAACCTGCATTACACGGTTGAGGAAAGAAGACTTACGCTTGAGCAGTCGAAGTTTGAGCCTCCTGCCACCATCAGGCAGGCGGAGATAAACCTTGACAGGGCAGAGAGGGGCCTGGAGCAGGCAAAACAGAATTACCAGCTCAGGATACAGCAGGCAAGGGAAGATATGAACGAGGCATCTATCAACCTGGCCCAACAGAGAAGGAGGTACCAGGAGATGCTTGATGTGCTTGAAAAGTTTGAGATCCGGGCTCCCAAATCGGGAATGGTCATCTATCACCGCGAATGGAGCGGCCAGCGGCGTACCGTGGGGTCAAACATAAGTCCCTGGGACCTTACAGTGGCAACCCTGCCCGACCTCTCATCAATGCTCTCAAGAACATATGTTAATGAGATTGACGTAAGCAAGGTAAGGGCAGGTCAAAGGGTCAGGGTCGGTGTCGACGCCTTCCCCGAAAGGGCATATACGGGAGAAATTATCTCCGTGGCAAATGTTGGAGAGCAGTTGCCCAATACCGATGCCAGGGTTTTTGAAGTACTTATAAGAATTAATGAATATGACCCGATACTGAGGCCGGCAATGACCACCAGTAATATTATAATAACGCAGACTTTTGATGACGTCCATTATATACCGCTTGAGGCGATAAACCTGTCCGACAGCATTCCCATCGTGTATAAGAGGGACGGCACAAAACAGATAGTTGTACTGGGAAGCGCAAACGAAAACCATGTTATCGTTGAGCACGGGCTGACTGAAAATGAAAGAATTTATCTGACCATACCTGAAAACCCCGACAGGTACAGACTGGTTGGAGAAGACCTTATAGCTGTGATTCAAGAAAAAAGGGAGCGTCAGAGGGAAGAAGAACAGGCCAGGAGGCAGGAAGAGGAGCGGGTACTGCGCGAACGTGAGAACCGCATGAGGCAGATGCGCCAGCCGGGTGCTGGGGCTGCCGGAGCAGGTGCCGGCATGCAGACGACCAGACCAGGTAACTGATAAATAAACAGTGTTATGAGGAAATATTTTCACGATGTAGTCATTGCCATGGAGTCCATCCTGGCCAACAAGCTGAAGTCAGTGCTCACTGCGCTGGGAATAATTTTCGGCGTGGCATCGGTTATCACTATGCTGGCAATAGGCAACGGAGCTCAGCAGGAGATCCTCGAGCAGATCAAGATGGTGGGGGTAAACAACATAATGATAACACCCATAGTTCAGGAAACAGGCGATTCGGATGAAGAAAACGGTAACGGGCAGAGGGAAAGAGGGAGGTTCAGCAGGGGACTTACATTGCTCGATGCGGAAGCTATTAAGACTACAATCCCGTCAGTAACCCGTATGAGTCCGGAAATAGCCCTCAATTCACATGCCGTATACGGAGGTAAAAGAGAGCAGGCCAAGCTTATCGGGGTATCCAGCGACTATTTTGAACTGTTCAACCTTCCGTTGGAATCGGGTACGGTTTTCAATGAGCACCAGGAAGAGAATGGCCTTGCCGTTGCAGTTATAGGCGCAAATATCAAGACCCGTTTCTTTCCCGATGTCAACCCTATAGGCAAATACATCAAGTTCGGACATGTATGGCTCCAGGTGATTGGGGTAATAGAACGCACCAACGTATCTGTTTCAGCCTTTGAGAATGTCGGTATTAACGTGTACAATGACAATATCTACATCCCTACCAAGACCATGCTCATGCGGTACAACAACCGTGGCATTGTCAGGCGCGACGCGGCGAGGTCGGGAGTAAACATTATGGGCGGGGGAAGGGGATTCATGCAGATAAGAAGCATGGTAAGCACCAATCCGTCGCAGAACACCTCATCGAACTACCACCAGCTTGACAAGATAGTGGTACAGGTGGAAGAGACAGAGCAGCTCTCCCCCACTGCCGAACTGATTGGCAGAATGCTGCTCAGGAGACATTCTGAAGTGAAGGATTTTGAAGTGACTGTTCCCGAACTGCTTCTGAAACAACAGCAGCGGACACGGGAAATATTCAACATTGTGCTTGGAGCGATTGCCAGCATCTCACTTATTGTGGGAGGGATAGGCATTATGAATATAATGTTCGCATCGGTAATGGAACGGATCAAGGAGATAGGGACCAGGCAGGCAATTGGTGCCACCAGGATAGATATAATCGTGCAGTTCCTTTCAGAGGCTGTATTGATAAGTGTGTCAGGAGGCCTGATCGGGGTTATCCTGGGAATTATCCTCTCCAACCTTATCACCCGTTTTGCCGATATACTGACGATCGTATCATTCAGTTCAGTCCTGATAGCATTCTTCGTCTCAGCATCAGTGGGGGTCATATTCGGGTACTCACCTGCAAAAAGGGCCGCGGAGAAAGATCCTATTGAATCGCTACGTTATGAATAGTCTTTAAAAATCCATATCTTCAACCATAACTGATCCACATGCAAAGGAATAATCTATCCAACACAGGTATTTTGATCCTAATCCTGTCATTAAGCCTTCATTTAACTTCTGTACACGGACAACAGAGAGTTCTGCACCTCACCCTTGATGAGGTTGTAGGGATTGCCAGGGAACAGTCGCCCCAGGCAATACTGGCGCAGCACAGGTTCAGGGCCAGCTACTGGCAGCACAGGACATACCAGGCAGAGTTCCTGCCAAACCTGAACCTCCGGGGAACACTTCCTGACTTCAACCGGTCAATAACCACCTATACACTACCAGACGGGAGTGACAGGTTTATTGAGAGGAACATCATAAACTCCCTCGCAAGCCTCTCCCTCAACCAGAACATAGGGCTTACCGGCGGTCAGATATTCATGTCCTCTGAATTGCAGAGAGTTGACAACCTCGACATTGACTCGAGTTCGTACAGGACCACGCCCGTGAACATCGGCTTCAGGCAATCACTGTCGGGCTACAACGCATTCAGGTGGCAAAGGCGTATTGAGCCATTGCGCTTTGAAGAGGCCAAAAGGAATTATGTGAGCGCAATTGAAGGAGTATCCTTTCAGGCAGTCAACCTGTTCTTTGACCTTGCGCTGGCTCAGGTGAACCTCGAGATTGCAGAGCTGAATTATTCAAACACCGACACCCTTTACCGTATAGCACAGGGAAGGTACAACATCGGAACTATTCCCGAGAACCAGCTTCTGCAGATGGAGCTCAGCTACCTGAATGCAGGGACTGCGCTCAACGAGGCAATACTTGACCTGGAGGTCAGGAGGTTCAGGCTCCGTTCATTCCTTGGTTATAACGAGACAGTCGATATAGAGCTACTGATAGATCCATATGTTCCGGTATTCAGGCCCGACCTCAACAAGGCGCTGAACGAGGCCCTGACAAATAACCCCGATGTGATCCAGTTTGAGCGGCAGTTGATTGAAGCTGACAGGGACGTGGCCCGGGCAAGGTCTGAAAGGGGATTTAATGCCGACCTGTTTGCGGTGTACGGACTAACGAGCAGTGCCCCGGAGTTTGCCGACGCCTATAAAGACCCGCAGGTCTCTCAGAGGCTCCAGGTAGGTTTGCAAATACCCATTGTGGATTGGGGACTGGGACGGGGAAGGTACAGGATGGCACAATCAAGCCAGGAGGTGATACGGACACAGGTAGAGCAGGCAAGGATCGACTTTGAACAGAACGTATATCTCGAGGTAATGCAGTTCACTATGCAGTATGACCAGCTTGAAATTGCAGCCAAGGCAGATACTATAGCAAAGAAAAGGTTTGACGTCACACGGGAGAGGTTCCTGATAGGTCGGATTGATGTGCGCGATTTGAACGATGCCATCAGGGAACAGGATATCGCGCGAAGGGGATATATATCGGCGCTGCGTAACTACTGGAGGTACTATTATAACCTGCGCAGGCTCACGCTTTATGACTTTGAGCGCGACATGAAACTTACCGAGGACTTTGATGATCTTATACTCTGATAACAGGTGATGAACAAATCAGGTCGGCAAAAAATCCTCCCCTGCAATTTATGGGAGGATTTTTTTATTTTTATCCCATTGAACCAAACAGCTGAAAACGTGTTACTCTAATAAACAAGATACCATGAAGATAACAGTTATCGGAGCAGGGAACGTGGGCGCTACATGCGCCAATGTAATAGCTCACAAGGCTCTTGCAAACCAGATCGTTCTGGTTGATGTAAAACCCGGGTTTGCCGAAGGAAAGGCCCTCGATATGTGGCAGACAGCTCCCGTGAATATTTTCGACACCAGGATAATAGGCGTTACCAACGACTACCTTGCAACCAAAGGGTCGGAAATCATAATAATCACCTCGGGAGTTCCCCGTAAACCGGGAATGAGCAGGGACGACCTCATCGCAACCAATGCAAAGATTGTCAAGGAGGTGACAGAAAAGGCCATCAGGTACTCGCCCGATGCCGTAATCATAGTCGTCTCCAATCCGCTTGATGTAATGACCTACGCAGCTTACCTTGCCGCCAACAAGCATCACAGCAAGGTCTTCGGAATGGCAGGCATACTCGATGCCGCCAGGTACAAATCGTTCGTAGCCGAAATTCTTGACACTTCCCCCCGTGATGTCCAGGCGCTTCTTCTGGGTGGCCACGGCGATACCATGGTCCCCCTTCCCAGGTACACATCGGTATCGGGCATACCCATATCCCAGCTGCTCAACGAAGATGAGATAGACAGAATAGTTGAGAAGACAAGGCAGGGAGGCGGTGACCTTGTGAAACTGATAGGCACATCGGCATGGTATGCCCCGGGTGCCGCTGTTGCCCTGATGGTTGAAGCCATAGTGCACGATCAGCACCGGATCTTTTCCATATGTGCATACCTGAACGGGGAATATGGTTTCAGGGACATCTACCTGGGCGTGCCTGTAAAGCTTGGAAGGAAGGGTGTTGAGGAGGTGATTGAGATAGAGCTGGACAAGAATGAGAAGAAACTGCTCAATGATTCCGCAAATGCGGTGCGCGACCTCATGAAGACACTTGATGACATGAACCTTTTCTGAACCGGGGCCCCGTCCTGTCCTGAAGGTTATTCCGTCAATAAATGCAGTTGCCGGAATAATAAAAAAGCAATTGTAATGTTTTAGCCATAAGGGTTATTTGGTTAAGGTTTAACTGCAGGGTTTACAAAAAAAAATGATATATTTGCGCCACGAATTACAGGAGCTGTAAACTATCATAATTCATAAACCTATACAGAAATGCAGAACAAAGGAGCAGTAAAGCTGCTGGCAATTGCTTTGGCTCTGGTAAGTATTTACCAGTTGTCTTTTACGTATATAACCTACAAGGTTGAGAGGGAGGCCGCAGCTTATGCGCAGGGTGATCCCGCCAGGGAAGAGGCATACCTGGACTCAATGATGAGGGAGGTTGTATACAATTTTCTTGGAATCAGGCAATACACATACAGGGAAGCCAAGGAAAGAGAGATAAACCTGGGACTGGACCTCAGGGGTGGCATGAACGTGACTCTGGAGGTATCCAGCTATGAGATCATACGTGCACTGTCAAATTACAGTACAGACCCCACTTTCGTCGAAGCACTAAATCTTGCCCGTGAATGGTCAAGAACCAGCACCGATGATTTCATAACCCTGTTTGGCCGTGCATTTGAGACAGTCGACCCCAATGCCCAGCTTGCTGCAATATTCAGCACAGTTGAACTGCGCGACAGGGTAAGCTACAACTCGACCAACCAGGAGGTCATGAGCGTCATCAGGCGGGAATCTGAAAGGGCCATTGATAACTCATTCAATATACTCCGCAGCCGTATCGACCGTTTTGGTGTTGCCCAGCCGAATATCCAGAGACTGGAGACACACGGCCGCATACTGGTTGAACTTCCAGGTGTAAAGGAGCCCGAAAGGGTGAGGTCACTGCTCCAGGGAACAGCCAACCTTGAATTCTGGGAAACCTACGAAAACTCCGAAATTTACCCGTTCCTGCTGCAGGCAAACGAACGGATAAAGGAGATTGAGGAGGCCAGGAGGGCACTCTCGCAGCAGGAAGAAGATCCTGTTGAAGAGGAAGACGATCTGCTTGTCCCCGATCAGGATCTCACACCTGCCGATCAGCTCGTAACTGACGAGGAGTCGCTGCTCGACCTGCTTGATCAGGATACACTTGATCCTGACCGTGACATTTCTGTTGACCAGATGATGGTGGATTTTCCACTTTTCAGTATTCTCAATCCGAGTACGACGCCTGACGGGCAGCTGATGCCGGGTTCGTCAATTGGTATTGCCGATTACCGTGATACCACCAGGGTAAATAATTACCTCAACATGCCCCAGGTAAGGCAGCTTTTCCCCCGTGACGTCCGTTTCTACTGGGGTGTCAAACCGCCAAGATGGGACGCTACCGAAGCATACTACGAACTGCATGCCATCAAGGTAACAAGCCGTGACGGCCGCCCGCCACTGGACGGCGACGTAATTACCGACGCGAGAGTTGAGTTCGGCCAGGCCCAGGCAACGGCCGAAGTCACCATGGCCATGAACGCCGAGGGCGCCAGGATATGGGCCAGGCTGACAAGGGACAATATCGGCCGTTGCATAGCTATTGTGCTGGATGACTATGTTTACTCAGCCCCAAGGGTTAACCAGGAAATTACCGGCGGCAGATCACAGATTACAGGTGATTTTTCAATTACCGAAGCCCAGGACCTTGCCAATGTGCTCAGATCAGGGGCTCTGCCTGCGCCTGCAAGGATCATACAGGAAGCGATCGTTGGTCCGACACTGGGCCAGGAGGCTGTCAGGGCGGGACTTAGCTCATTCATCATCGCATTCCTGGTGGTACTGCTATACATGGTAATCTATTACAGCCGCAAAGCGGGGATTGTTGCCGACATAGCACTGATCGTAAACGTGTTCTTCATCATGGGTGTGCTGGCATCGCTGGGCGCCACATTAACGCTGCCTGGCATAGCCGGTATTGTGCTCACAATAGGCATGTCGGTAGATGCCAACGTGCTTATATTTGAAAGGATAAGAGAGGAGATTAAGGCGGGGAAGGGACTGCGGCTGGCAGTATCTGACGGTTACAAGAACGCTTACTCAGCAATAATCGATGCCAACGTCACAACGCTGCTAACCGGAATTATCCTATACATTTTCGGTACCGGCCCCATACAGGGCTTTGCCACTACCCTCGTGATAGGTATCTGTACCTCGCTCTTCTCTGCCATATTCATCACCAGGCTTATCTTCCTTTGGTTCCTTGACAGGAACAAAACCTTGAGTTTTGCCACTAAACTTACCGAGAATGCCTTTAAGAATGTTCATATAAAATTCATAGAAAAGCGCAAGATATTCTATGCCATCTCAGGTATTATCATAATCATCGGCATCGGGTCGCTGTTTACAAGGGGGCTGAGCCAGGGAATTGACTTTACAGGCGGCAGGACCTATATAGTCCGTTTCGAGGAAAATGTCAGCACCCTCGACATACAGAACTCCCTCTTTGATGTGTTCGGCGAGGGAACATCGGTGATCACTTTCGGAGGGGAGAACCAGATCAGGGTATCCACAAATTACAGGATAGACGAAATTGATCCCGAGGTGGACGAGGAGGTAGAGCAGTTGCTTTACCAGGGCCTTCAGCCGTTCCTGGATGAGGACGTCTCACTGGAAAGGTTCATGAGCGACTACCGGCAAAGCTCCGAAAAGGTAGGGCCGGCCGTTGCACAGGATATAAAGGTTC
This sequence comes from Marinilabiliales bacterium, assembly GCA_007695015.1. NCBI lineage: Bacteria > Pseudomonadati > Bacteroidota > Bacteroidia > Marinilabiliales > Marinilabiliales bacterium. The sequence goes on along the minus strand of REEN01000046.1, from coordinate 45,715 downwards.
AGGCCGTTTACGCCATTGTCTTTGCCCTTGTGATCATGTTCCTTTATATGTTCATCCGCTTCAAGAACTGGCAGTTCGGACTTGGTGCAATAGCGGCTGTTGGCCACGATGTTATGATAGTTCTCAGTATATTCAGCCTGCTGCACGGGATAATGCCATTTTCCCTGGAAATAGACCAGGCCTTTATAGCGGCCATCCTTACCGTGGTGGGATACTCTATAAATGATACCGTTGTCGTGTTTGACCGTATCAGGGAGTTCTTCAAGCTTTACCCGAAACGTGAAAGGAGCACGGTGTACAATCTCGCACTGAACAGCACACTGAGCCGTACATTCAGCACCTCGCTGAGCACCTTCTTCGTGCTGCTTTCAATATTCCTGTTCGGAGGAGAGGTTATTCGCGGGTTTATCTTTGCATTGCTGATAGGTGTAATAGTCGGTACCTACTCATCTCTGTTCATTGCTACTCCTGTTGTATATGACTCTATCGGCAAACTCGGGAAAATGAAACAAAAGCAACAAAAATCAAAATGATAATGGGCACAATGCTGTTCATAAGCGGCTCGGAGGTATTCATCGTACTGGTTGTGGTGCTGCTTCTCTTTGGATCCAAGAAGATACCCGAACTTGCTAAGGGACTTGGAAAAGGCATGAGGGAGTTCAAAAGGGCCACCGAGGACATTAAACGGGAGATCAACGAAAGTACTTCCGGCATCCGTGAAACCGCCGGTGAAATCCGCAGGGATTTTGACCAGATGAAAGGCAAGCTTGAAGAGGAGGCAACTGATATCCGTGAAACCACAGAGGAGATCCGTAAAGATGTCGACCAGGTCAAAGAAAAGGTAGAAAACGGATCAGGAGCAGAAGAAACCTCCGGTAAGAAAGGTGCCGGCAAACCCGGAAGTTCAGGCACACCTTACAGTCCGTATGACCCATATGGCCTCTCCGGGGATGAAGCTGCCGGGACCAGCGTGGCGGGAGCTGGTGCGGCCGGAGGCGATGCGGTTAAAGACAGTGCTGCCGGAGACGATACGGCTAAAGATGGCGTGGCCGGAGCCGGTGCTGCCGGAGCAGGAAAAACGGGCGCGAAAGAATCCCTGAAACCGGGATCTGAAAAAACAGAATCGGTGAAACCCGGGACAAAAGCTGCCGGAACGGTAAAGGCCGGGAAGTCCCCGGGAAAAGAATCCGGACCTGAGAAAGCCGAAGCGAAAAAGAGTGCAGTGAAAGAGCCCGGGGCCGAAAAATCCGGCAAACCCATTGGAAAAGAAACAAAACCAGGGAAAGCCGGGACAAAAAAAGCAGTCGGGAAAGAAGATCAAGACCCCGGGCAGTTAAAACCCGGACCTAAAAACCCCGGCGCGAAAAAAGCTGAAAAATCCGGGTCAGGAAAATCCCGTGCAGAAAAGAAAAAACCCGGATCAGAGAGCGGACGGCCAGGGAAGGAGAAGGGCAAAACCGGGAACTGATGGAAGGAACTGGCAGCCTGGCACTCCGGGCTGCTTACTAACCGACACCAGATGGATTATTTTTACCTGATCCTTGGCTTTACCGTACTCCTTATAAGCGGCGACCTGCTTGTAAAGAGCGGCGTGGCACTGTCAGCGCACATGCGTATCTCAACACTGGTTATCGGGGTCACCGTTGTGTCGCTGGGTACATCGGCTCCCGAACTTGTTGTCAGCATAGGAGCAATCCTTAAAAACCATCCCGATATAGCCGTAGGAAACGTTGTCGGCTCAAACATTTCCAATATCGCACTTGTGCTGGGGCTCACAGCAATCATTATCTCCATTCCTGTAAATAAAAATTCAGTAAGGTTTGACTGGCCATACATGATGTTTGCCAGTCTTCTCTTTACGCTGTTCGTCATGAACGGAAGGCTCTCCTTTATCGAAGGAGCCGTTTCGCTGGTGCTTCTTGCAGGGTTCATATTCTTTTCGGTCAGGCAGTCCCGTATCGACCTTGAAAAAACCGGACATGTATTCTCCAGGGCTGGTTTTTCAGTAAAGCTGTCATTGCTGCTGCTGGTAATATCATCGGCAGGATTGTATTTCGGAGCCTCGTGGCTTGTTGACGGGGCAGAATCAGTTGCACACCGCTTCGGTGTCAGCGAACGGGTAATATCCGTTACAATAATTGCATTCGGAACCAGCGTACCTGAGCTGGCCACATCAGTTATGGCTGCATTAAAGAAACAACTCGATATATCAATAGGAAACATAATCGGATCAAACATATTCAACCTCCTGGGCATCCTGGGTATTACCAGTATGATAAAAACAATTCCTGTCAGTGCCGAAATGAGGTTTGATGTTATCTGGATGCTGGCAATATCGCTGCTGCTGCTGATATTCATGCTTCCCTACGGAAGGGCGTCCCTCGGCCGGTGGAAAGGAACATGCCTGTTAGTGACATACATTCTCTATATTTACATCGTCTTCAAATTTTAAATAAAGGTTTCGAAAGAGCCGGGATATTTCACTTCTGATGATAAAAGCAGAAAAGATCACAAAAAGCTACGGAGCGTTACAAGTTTTAAAGGGTATTGACCTGGGCGTAAAGAAAGGAGAGGTCATTTCAATTGTGGGAGCCAGCGGTGCAGGAAAAACAACATTCCTGCAGATTGCCGGGACCCTTGGTAAGCCCGACAGCGGAAGGGTCATCATTAACGGGACCGATTACAGGACCCTTGGAGACAAAGATCTGGCCAGATTCAGAAATAAAAATATCGGGTTTGTATTTCAGTTCCACCATCTGCTGCCTGAGTTCACGGCTTTTGAAAATATCTGCATACCGGCTTATATAGCCAGGCTTCCGGTTGACGTGGCAGAAGAAAAGGCCATGAAACTGATCAAATTCCTGGGTCTTGATGACCGTACCGGTCACAAGCCCAAAGAGCTGTCAGGAGGTGAACAGCAGAGGGTGGCCGTTGCAAGGGCGCTTATTAACGATCCGGCAGTGATACTGGCAGATGAACCATCAGGTAATCTTGATTCCAAAAATAAAAATGAGTTGCACCGGCTATTCTTTTCATTACGCGACAAATTCGGACAGACCATCGTTATTGTAACCCATGACCCTGAACTGGCAGGGATGGCTGACAGGTGCCTTACGATGCATGACGGGAAGATTGTGGATGAGAAAATAAGATAAACGGCACAACAGAAAAGAAACAGTTGATGACCAGCCCTGAAGAAAGAGAACTTAAAGAATTCCTCGAAGAGAAAACCAGGCAATATAATCAGGCTGATTTTATAGAGACAGACCCGGTAAGCATACCGCACTCCTTCACATGCGAATATGACATCGAGATTTCGGCCCTGCTCGCCGCCACAATTGCCTGGGGCCAGCGAAAGACCATAATCAGGAACGCAAGGCAGATGATGGAACTCATGGGCAACAGACCCCACGATTTCATTATGAATTACTCCGAAAGTGATCTTTTACCACTGATGAATTTCAGGCACAGGACTTTCAATGGTGAGGACCTTGTGTTCTTTGTCCGTGCCCTGAATAACATATACAGCAACCATGGGGGACTTAAAAAGGTATTTACATCACAATATGCTGAGGGAGGTTCGGTATTTGATGCGATTTGTGGATTCAGGGACCTTTTCCTTTCCGTTCCCGGGCCGCGGAGGACCTCAAAACACATCTCAAACCCGGAGGCCGGTTCGCCGGCAAAAAGGATCAACATGTTCCTGAGGTGGATGGTCAGAAGAGACAGTAACGGGGTTGATTTCGGGATATGGAAAGATATGGACCAGAAGGCCCTGCGCATACCACTTGATGTACACACAGGTAACATATCCAGAAAACTATCGCTGCTGAAAAGGAAGCAGAATGACTGGAAGGCTGTTGAGGAGCTTACAGGCGTGCTGAGGAATTTTGACCCTGCCGACCCGGTTAAATATGATTTTGCGTTATTCGGACTTGGTGTTTTTGAAAAATTCTGACTGGCATGGAGCAAAATAGTTTCCGGTTTAAGAAGTTTAGCATCAGCCATGACAGGTGCGCAATGAAGGTAGGAACCGACGGCGTCCTTCTGGGTGCATGGTGTACCGCTGAAGGTGCGGGAAGAGTATTGGATATCGGAACAGGAAGCGGACTGATCGCGATAATGCTGGCGCAGAGAAATCCCGGGTGTCTCATTGAGGGAGTCGAGATTGACGTGCCCTCATTCAGCCAGGCAACTGAAAACGCAGCATACTGTCCGTGGAACGACAGAATAAAAATACACAATGCATGTTTCAATGATTTTCACAAAAGTTGCACACATGTTTATGACCTGATAGTGTCAAACCCCCCGTTCTTTCTGAAATCCCTGGGCAGTCCCCTCCCCTCGCGAACAACCGCCAGGCATGCCCTTTCCCTCTCACCGGCAAACCTGATAAACGGTGTGACCAAACTCCTGTCGCCCAAAGGTATATTCAGCGTAATACTTCCGGTTGCCGAAGCAGGGCTGTTTACAGGTGAGGCTGTTAAAAGCAACCTTTTCACCAGAAGGATCACAGAGGTTCTTCCCAATCCCGGCAAACCGCCAAAAAGGCTGTTGCTGGAGTTTACCCGGCAACAGGGAACTGTCCAGAAGTCAGAATTGACACTTGAGATGGACAGAAGGCATCAATACTCTGATGAATTTAAAAGGCTGACTGAGGAATTTTATCTGTATTTCCTGATGTAACACCGGCATTGACGGCAATGTATTACATACATTAAGCAAGGTTGATGTTAAAAAACATACCTGTTACGGACCGTATATGACACTAATCATGAAAGCAATAACCAATTCACGCTATATTGGATATTTTATAACATCCGGGGCTGAAGTCCCCGAAAAATCATAAGATCATGGACAAGGTTCTGATACTGGGAGCAGGGATGGTGGTAAAGCCAATAGTAAAATACCTGCTCGACAAAAATTATAAAGTCACCGTGGCAACACGCACAAGATCCAAGGCTGAAGCAATGATCGGCAGTCACCCCGGCGGATCGGCAATAGGCTGGACTGTAGATGATGAAGCCGGCCTTGACAGGATGATCAGTGGCCATGATATTACGGTAAGCCTGCTGCCCTGGGCCTGGCATCCGCTGGTTGCGCGCTACTGTATCAGGCACGGCAAACATCTTGTCACCACTTCATATGTCAAGCCGGAGATGAAGGCCCTTGACATGGAGGCAAGGAACGCCGGAATTATCATACTCAATGAACTGGGACTTGATCCGGGCATCGACCATATGTCGGCCATGCGGATAATTGACAAAGTACATGACAACGGAGGCAAGATAGAGGGTTTTTACTCAATATGCGGAGCGTTGCCTGCTCCTGAAGCGGCAGACAATCCCTTTATGTATAAATTCTCCTGGAGTCCGAAAGGTGTCGTCATGGCCGGCAACAACGACGGATGCTTCCTCAGGAACGGTGCTGTTGTGAATGTGCCAACCGAAGAGCTTTTCAGGAACCCGCTGAAAATTGATTTTCCGGGTGTCGGGCAGCTTGAGGTTTATCCTAACCGGGATTCGCTGCCATATATTGGCCTGTACGGGATACCGGAAACAAAAACGATGTTCCGGGGAACATTCCGCCACCCGGGATGGTGCGAAATCATGGATGCCATGAAGCAACTGGGGTTGTTGTCGGTTGAAAAACGGGACTATTCGGGCATGACATACGCCCGGTTCCTGGCAATTACGGCGGGGGTGGAACAGGAAGGCAACATCAGGGAAGCGATTGCCGGTTACCTGAAAACAGGTGCAGAAGGCCTGCCGGTGACTGCATTGCAATGGCTTGGATTGTTTGATGACAAGCCAATGGAAAGAGCTGTTGACTCCCCGTTCGGGATCGTTTCCGACATGATGATCGGTAGAATGATGCTTGATGAAAATGAAAGGGATATGGTTGCCATGCAGCACATTTTCCTTGCATCATATAACGGAGGGAAGAAGGAAGTTATAAAATCGACAATGCTTGATTACGGCTCCCCTGCAACCGACACCTCGGTCGCACGCACTGTTGCGCTGCCCGCAGCAATAGGCGTTGAAATGATACTTGAAGGTTCAATAAATGCGAGGGGGGTTCAAATTCCTGTAATTCCGGAAATATATGAGCCAATACTTAACCGCCTGGAGGATATGGGAATTAGCCTGGCAGAGGAGTACGGTTTGCCTGAAAGTGAATTTATAGGTGATTGACAACATTGTTCCTCAGGGAAAACCACCGTTCGCCCGGAAGCAGACTATCTCTTCACCACCCTCTCAACAAATATTTCTTCTCCGGCGACTATCCTGATCATATATAAGCCGGAAGGCCATTCACTTCCCATTGTGAAGATGAGTACCCCTTTCTCCTTGTTCATTCCATAGTTAGCAGTAATCCTGCCGGTAAGATCAATTACCTCCACCATGACCTCACCTGTATAGTGACTTTTGAACCGGACAGTGAGGTAGTCACTCACCGGATTTGGATAGATAACAAGCTCCTCCTGGCCGGGAAGGATCTCCTCAACTTTGACCACAAGCGTCTCAGAAAACCTGTTACATTGGTCATCAGTAAGCAGCACCCTGATCTCTCCGGTGTATTCGGCCATGTCAAGTGATCTCCTGGTTGCGCCCGGGATAGGAAGTCCGTCATTATACCACTGGTAATTGGGTGCAGTTTCCCGGGAAAGGAACCTCTTCATCTGGTTGTCAATCACGATCTCATTTTCAGGCAGGGTGTTCTCGATTATGGATATTTCACGCTCAGCAGTTGTCTTACCACCATTGTCGGAAATGGTCATGGTTACCCCGTAGGTTCCTGGTGCCCCATAGGTGTAGACCGGATTAATAAAGTTTGAGGTGTCACCAGAAGCCGCTTCATCGCCGAAGCTCCAGAACCAGCTCCCCGGACTTCCGTCGCTTCTGTCTGCAAAACGTGTTTGGGCATGTGCACAGGGGAACTCCACATCAAATCGGGCAAAAAGAATATCCTCACATGGTCCCGGAATCCAGCCTGAGGTTTCGCCCGAAAGCCGGCTGTTGGTCCCTGATCCGAAAACGGCCAGGCCACCGGCTGTTACATTGCTTATATCAAGGTGATCAAAACAAAACTTGACATATTCATCATGTATAATACCAGCCGGTTCCTCAGAGAGGGAGTGGATCAGAACCGGATTCTCCGGCGTTGACACAACCTCAAACCCGTCAAACACCTGGGAACTGCCACCTGCCAGATAGGTTGCTGAACCCGGGTAAAGGATCATGTCAGCTACAGAGTTGCTCCCCGTTAACCTTGTCTCTGCCCGGTTAACAAGACGGCCGGCCCGGTTATCTCCTTCAATTGCCAGGATCCCTTTAAGGACCTCAATGTTGTCCAGCACCACTCCCGGGACAGATAAGCGAACCTGGCTGTCATCCTCCTCCAGATTGATCATTATGCTTATATCCTCTGGATAAACCTCGAAAAGACCTTCTTCAATGACAAAGCTTTCAGTCAAATACAACCGGCTACCGGAAATATCCATCGACCCCGGAAATTCACCAGCTGCTGACAGATTTGCCACGTAAATCTCTTTGAACGAAAGATCAAGGTTGCCCGTCCTGACCAACAGGCTTTCGGCACGCAGATCGCTGAGCAGTTTCCAGTTTCCTGCAGGATTGTCAAAAACCATGGGCAAAGGCTGGCCTAAGTTTCTGCCGGTATTGATGATGCCTGAATCCCCCCTGAAAATAAAATCACCGCCATTACCTGCCAGTCCAATATTCCCTGAAATCACCATATCCCCGTTTATCTCAACGTCATTCCCTGCCATATCGATCCTGTACCCTCCCCTTGTCAGCCAGTAGAATGACCTGCATGCCACATCGGTTTCCAGCTTGATAACATGATCGGTGCTTTTAAAGGAATTCTCATCAAATACCACATTGATTGTATCGTTGGGAACAATACCTGCAGGCTCTCCGCCGGAAACGAGTGACCAGTTTTCCGGATCACCCCAGTTTCCGTCACCTCCGGTCCAGTAAAGATTTGTCTGGTCAACAGGCTGGCCCAGGGAGGCAGAAAATATGAGTGAAAAGTTCTGCCTTCCTCCCCTGAACTCTCCTTTGTGAGATACTGTCACTGTATATCTTCTTGGTTCAGGATTCTCGATCAGCAATTTTTCGACATTGTCCCTGAAATTATCACCTCTTTCAGCAGGTTTTTCCGGATCGTCAGGATCAAGAACCCATGGCTTGTAAACATTACCAGTTTCATCGGTTATCCTTATATCCAGGTCATGTACAAGCATTAAATCGGGAGGATTGATCTTATCAGTAAACGGGGGGGCTCCAGGCAGATCGGTCCATGATATTGTTGCAACTATATCAGCTTCACCATCTGAATGGAAGTCAAATTTGTACACATCACCATCATTGAGAGTAAGCTCACGGATAAACGTAGAAACACCGTCCTCTTTGGCAACTAATTCTGCTGCCGCCTGAGTGTTGAGCATACCCCACCCGAAACTGTAATCAGGGCCCCTGTTTTTTCCGGCTTGGTGCGCTGTATGTATTACCAGCCCCTTTAGTGTGGCCGCCCTCATATGACGGCCGTTGTTCCTGTGATACAGCTGCTGAAGAAGGAGAAGAGATCCCGACACGACAGGGGCCGACATCGATGTCCCGCTTGAAAAACCATACCTGTCTTCAGGCAGTGTTGAATAGAGCGCTTGTCCGGGTGCCACGATATCGGGTTTGACCCGCCCGTCGTCAGATGGTCCCCAACTGCTGAAGGAGGTCATCCTGACATCCGACGGCTTCTCATATCCGCCGGGGATCTTGTCTACTGCACCTACTGCAAGCACATTTTTCGAAATTGCCTCGGGACCGATGCAGTCAAACGGCCCGTTGGGCTCTCTTGTCCCGTCTCCGTCACCACCCCTTGAATTTCCGGCCGACCACACCATCAGAAGCTCCGGCGCCTTGTAGGCCAGTTCATCGAGGGCACGGCTCTGTGACCTGGTATAGAATCCGAACCTGTAATCTTCATCGGCGTCGGGAGAACCGTTCCATACCCATTCACCATCTTCCCGGGTCCAGCCAAGCTTTAACCCGTATGAATGGTTTGATACCAGGAGTCCTTCAGCAGCAGCCCGTGTAAGCTCAGTGAGCTGGTTGTTCCAGTCATAGCTCCATATCTCCGCCTCCCATGCCATTCCCCGGACACCGGTATTTAGTCCCGCAGCAGCAATGGTCCCCGTCACATGGGTGGCATGGTGGTCAGGATCGGTAAAACTGTCCCTGGGAATGATTCTGCCTGCGAACTCCTTATGGGAGGTGTCGGCTATCCCTGCATCCCATACTCCGGCAAAGTACCCCTGGCCCGTCACATCAAGTCCCCGTTCCCCTTCCGGATACAGGAGGTCTGTCCCAACAGAAACTGCAGAAACTGCATTGAAGGTGGTGTGAAAGACTGGCAGTCCGCTTTCATCAATATACTGCAGCTCAACCACCCTCCCGTCATCAAGCAGTCTTCGTACCGGCACCTCATTGGCAGCAGCCCATTCGAGCGCCCCGGCCCTTCGCTCCAGGTATTCTGCATTATGCCTGACCGATAACTGTTCCAGTGTTTGTGGTGCAGCAGGCTGCAATATATCCACACCCTGTGCCGCTGAATGCACGGGCAAAAATAAAAGGATCAATACGGTAATGGCTATATACATTGTTCTCAATTTGCCGGAACCCGGTCCGGCAACCCCGCGGGACCTTATCCTCCAACTCTCATTAACAGTTACTCCCGCTAAAATGTTCAAACGGAAAAAGAACCTCTTTTAGTTTCAATAATAAAAAAAATCCGGGACAATGCCCGGATTTTTTTTCAGATCATATATATTTCCTGCTAAGGATTCTGATCGGTTGCTGAGATCATATCATTATTGTCAATCTCCGACTGTGGTATCTGGTAGATAAACAGGGGATGATTTGCAGGAAGTTCGAGGTAGAGCGGACTATTGGCGTAAGCCTGGTGGTTACTGCCGGTCCTGTCAAGGGGCCTCTGAAGGCGCCTTATGTCGCGCAATGAGAATCCCTCACCCCAGAGCTCAATCCTTCTCTCCAGATAGATCGCATCAAGAAGTGCCTGCCCGGTCTCGGTAACTGTTGGTGCTGTTTCAAACCTTACATTCCACAGCTCCTGAAGAAGCGCTTGTGATCCGCTGTCATCGCCAAGTTCAGCCCTTGCCTCAGCCTCGATAAGAAGCATCTCCTCGGGCCTCATCATTACGTAATCGGCAGCAAAGTTTTTGCCGCCGGGGCGTCCGGCATTGAACTTCAGGTTAATGTAATCCATGGTAATTCCCGCGGCAATGGTATAGGTCTGTATAAGCTCCTTCCTGATATCACCGTCCTGCATCTTGTCATAAAGCCTGCTGCTTACAACCTTGGGAGCAAGAGCAAGTCCGGTATACCCCGGAACCGTCATGTCGAGATGCGAGAAGAGCGAAGCATAAATAGTTGACTGCTCATCATCGATCTCAAGTCCCCACAGCCAGCTTTGCGCCTGGTAGCTGTCAAACCCGGCTGCGTACTGTGCCCTGGTGTTAAGGGCAACCCCCTGGCGGGCAGCGGCGGCATGATCCCTTGCCGCAGCCCAGTCCTGCATATATAGAGCTACGCGTGCCCTCAAACCATGAGCCACGTTGAGGTTGAGATCTGAAATATGCCTCCTGCCAACAGGAGTTGCAGTCATAATTGCAATGGCCTCATCGAGGTCATCAGCAGCCCTCTGGTAAACCTCCGAAAGTGGAGCCCTGGGGTTGCCCTCCTGTGTGGGCTCGGTGTAGATAGGCACACCGGGCGCACCTGGATCGGCAGCATAGGTCTGCTGGAACATCTCGGCCAGGTTGTGATAGGCATAGCCACGCAGTGCAAAAGCCTGGGCCTTGACATTGGCCCTCTCGGCAGCGCTGGCGGCAGAGGCATCATCAATGTTAACGAGTATATTGTTCACATTGTTGATGATACGGTAGAACTGCGACCATGTCCACCCCGGCCTGCGGTAACCGGCCTGATTGTTATCAAGACGATAATCCCATCCGAACCAGTGGTGATTAGTCTGAACCATATCCTCACCCATAAGGTCCATGGCATGATCGAGGGCTTTAACTCCGAACTGGTCGTGATTCGCCCTGAATGCACGCATGTCGCGCAGCACTCCGTCAATAACGGTCTGACATCCCTGTACAGTTGTAAACACATCTGCATCAGAGATCTGGTTAGTCGGCGCCGTCTCAAGGAAGTCCTCCGAGCAGGCGGCTGTAATGCCGACTATTATTAATAATATTAAACCAAATCTTTTCATATTTTTTTATTTTAGAAGTTCATACTAACACCAAATGTAACTGTACGCAGGGGAGTGTAGTTGTGTCCCTGCAAACCTCCGAAACTCTGTGTCGGATCCATACCCTGGAGCGATGTGAACGTGTACAGGTTGGTACCGGTCACAAATACGCGGGTATTGGACATTCCGATATTCTGAAGCAATGAAGCCGGGAGATTGTAACCCAGTGACACGCTCCTTATGCTCAGGTAATCACGGTCGAAAAGGAACCTCGACGATGTACCGTTAGCGTTCTGGTCGCCTATCAGTATGGGATTGTCAGTGTCAGTATTCTCAGGTGTCCAGCTGTCAAGTATGTCCTTGTGCCAGTGTGTTCCGTAGGTGCCGTTATGCATCAGCGACTGGTAAACTCCGTCAAGGACCTGTCCGCCCACACCAAAGTTAAGCATGAATGAGAAGTCGAAGTTGCCGACCCTCATGTTACTCGAAAAACTACCTTCAAAATCGGGAATTGAAGTACCCACATAGTAGCGGTCAGCCGCTCCAAAATTGGTGGTGGTTTCCCTTCCTGAGACTATACGTTCTCCATCGTCATCCAGCACCCAGTTGCCATCGGCGTCTTCCTCATAAGTGTCCATGTACCACATAACACGGCCTTCCTCATTGATACCTGCAAATTCCCTGATCCAGAAATCGTAAATCGACTTGCCAACTTCCCAGCGCTTCGTGCCGACTATCATCTCAGGCTGCGGAAGCTCGGTTATCTCGTTGGTGAAGTGTGAAAACATCAGATCGACGTTCCATACAAAATTCCTGGTCGACACAAGGTTGGCATTAACCTCGAGATCAATACCGGTGTTGCGTATCGCACCAATGTTGGCATCGATCGATGAGAAACCTGTTGATGGCGGTATGGGCCTCTGGAAAAGCAGTCCGTCACTCTCCTTAACATAGTACTCTATGTTGAACCCGAGCCTGTTGAAGATCCTGAAATCAAGTCCTACGTTCATGGTGTTGTTCCTTTCCCATGTAAGATCGGGAGTGGGAAGACGCGATGCAAGAAGTCCGGGGAACCCGAGGTTGTCCCAGCCCGTTGCATAAAGTCCCAGATACGCATAGTAACTCGGCAGTGCCTCATTACCAAGTGCACCATAGCTGGCCCTGAACACCATATTGTCAAGCCATACAAGGTTCTGCATGAAGTTCTCCTCACTCAGACGCCATGACGCGCCTACCGACCAGAAGTTACCCCAGCGGTAGTCAGGGTGGAAGCGGGATGAACCGTCAAGCCTGTAGCTGGCTGAGAAATAGTACCTGCTTGCATAGTCATAGTTGAGCCTGGAGAGGTAACTCTCAAGCCTGTGGTTATGCTCGTATGATCTTGATCCCTCAGCTGTTGCTGCAGCATCCAGCTCTACAAGTCCACCGAACGGAAATCCCGTACGGACGGCATTGACAAAGTTGAACTGGTACTGGGTACTCTCGTGGCCCACAAGTGCATCGATAGAGTGGTCGCCGAAGCTCCTGCCCCAGGTAAGCAACTGGTTTGCCGAGAAGTTCATGGTGCGCTGTGTCTCCCTGGTTGACCTGCCCGAAAATGCCTGTGCATCACCAAAAAGCGCATTCTGGTGGGTCAATCCGCTGAACCCGTAATAATCGGCGCTGGCATTCATAAGGAAATTGAAATCCTCAAGGAATGTGAACTCAACAAAACCGCGGCTGGTAAGTCCGTCACGCTTGTATTCACGGGTGTCAAGGGTAATGGTACCCAGCGGGTTGCTGTTGGAGATATATGCCCTGGCACGTCCGAAAGTCGCTCCGTAATCAGGCAGTTTGTTTCCGTCAGCATCAAGAACAGGTGTTCCGTCAAGATCATATTTGTATACCGGATAGATTGGTGCAACCATCCTCGAGAACATAAATGAGTTTACATAGGCTGTACCGCTGGCCTGGGGGAAGTTCTGAACAGATGTTGATCCGCCCAGGTTTATGCCAACCCTCACCCAGTCGCGCATCTGGCTCTCTGCGTTTGCACGGATGGCGAAACGGTCAAAGTTCGAAGCCCTGACGATACCCTCATCCTTGAGGTAGTTGGCCGAGATAAAGTATGTGGTCTGATCAACCCCTCCACTGGCGCTCAGCAGGTAGTCCTGCCTGATACCTGTACGGTGAAGCTCATCATACCAGTTGTCGGTCCACAACCGGCTGGCAGCAGGGTTGATGTTGCCATCGATAACAACCTGGTCGGGATCCACATTGTATGCGTTATAACCGCCAAGGCGTGGTATAAGGTTCGCCGAGGCATGGTTGCTCCAGAATGCTTCATCCTCATCAGTGTGTGTTGACCACCTTGCTTCGTTATAGATCCTGTTCCAGGTCTGCTCATAATACTGCGGAACAGATACCCTGTCATACTCGGGAATTCCGCGTTCGCTGTAACCAACATTGGCCCTGAAGTTGAAGTTGGTCTCGCCCGCACGTCCGCGTTTGGTGGTAATAAGAATTACACCGTTTGCACCACGCGACCCGTAGAGAGCGGTTGCCGAAGCATCCTTGAGAATGGTGATACTCTCAATATCTGCCACGGGTATGGTGTTGATATTCCCGCTGTAGGGGAACCCGTCAACAACGTAAAGCGGGCTGGCGTCAGCATTAACCGAGCCGAACCCACGGATACGGATATCGGCAGTCGCACCCGGCTGTCCGAGACCACTGGTGGCCTGGATACCCGATGACATACCTTCAAGTGCCTTTGAAAGATCGGCTACCTGAACCCTTTCAAGACGCTCGCTGCTGACCGTTGAGGCCGAACCCGTATAGCTTTCACGGCGGGCAGTGCCGTAAGCGATAACGATCACCTCATCAACAGCAAGAAGCTCCGGCTCAAGCTGAACATTAATAGTGGTACGACCTTCGATAGGCACCTCCTGGGTTGTCATTCCGACAAAGCTGAAAACCAGGACCTGACCATCAGCAGGCACACTGATACTGTAATTACCTTCAAAATTGGTAATAGCACCAATGCTTGTACCCTGTAACACAACAGCAACCCCAGGCAGCGGGGTGCCGTCCTCAGCACTGGTCACAGTGCCCGTAATCTGCACGGTTTGTGCCTGCAGTACAAATGCCCCGCAAAACACAAATAGTGACAGAAACATCATCATTTTTTTCATAGGTAAATTTTTAGGTTAACAAAAAGATTACGGTTAACTATTGTCTTGGATGCCGGCAGCAGGATTACCGGCAGGTCCTGAACAACAGAAATACATAATTATCCACCTGCAAATTTAAAAGAATTTTTCTTTTATGTTAATAAATCATTTTTTTTATTGTTTTTTTCTACGTACGATCAATCAGATAATCAATGTCAAACATTTCGAAACAGATCACTTTATAGATTTTCAGCCCGGAAGACAACCATGGGCAGACCCTGTTCTCCAGGGCTTTGGACCATACACGCAGGCCTCCGGCCCACTCCCGGATAACTGGCCCTTACATGGGCATTTAACCGGAAAATATTAATTTAGCAGACAATGTCAGCCGGTGCATTCACGTGCCCTGAAACGTTAATCAGTTAAACTTGAAGGTTGAGCAAACAGGAAAAATATACGGAAACCCCCCTGATGAAGCAATACAGCAGCATCAAGGCCAGGCATCCCGATGCAATCTTGCTGTTCAGGGTGGGTGATTTCTATGAGACTTTCGGCGAAGATGCCATAAAAGCTGCCGGGATCCTTGGAATAACACTTACCCGCCGGGCAAACGGCGCCGCTTCCTTTGTAGAGCTGGCCGGGTTCCCCCACCATGCCATTGACAATTACCTGCCCAGGCTGGTAAGGGCAGGCCAGCGTGTGGCAATATGCGAGCAGCTTGAAGATCCGAAGCTGGCAAAAAAGATCGTCAAAAGGGGGATCACCGAGCTTGTAACTCCCGGGGTATCACTCAACGACAATGTGCTGGAGCACAAGAAGAACAATTTCCTTGCATGTGTTCATATTGAAAAGAGCAGCGCAGGCGTGGCATTCCTCGACCTGTCAACCGGCGAGTTCATGGTCTCGCAGGGCAGCATTGAGTATGCCGACAAGCTGCTGAGCGGCTTCGAGCCCAGGGAGGTCCTTTATGAAAAGGGGAAGAAGGAGAGTTTTGAAAAAGCTTTCGGAAGCAGGTATTATACCTACAAACTTGATGAGTGGGCCTTCCACAATGACACGGCATACGAGAAGCTTACCTCCCATTTCAGGACACCGACACTCAAGGGATTCGGTGTCGAGGCCCTGACCCTGGGGATCACGGCAGCCGGTGCAGTGATGCACTACCTTGAATTGACCCGGCATGACCGGCTCGGACACGTAACCTCGCTTTCGCGGATTGACGGCGACCGCTATGTGTGGCTCGACAAGTTCACGGTCAGGAACCTTGAACTGTACTATTCCTATAACGAAGGTGCAAAAACCCTGATATCGGTCATAGACAGGACCCTGTCACCCATGGGCGGACGTATGCTGAAGCGGTGGATAAGCATGCCCCTGATGGATGCGGGCGAGATTAACAGAAGGCTTGATGCGGTAGAGTTCCTTGCAGGCGATACCGGCACTTCAGACCAACTGGCCGATGCCATAAAGCAAACCGGTGATCTCGAGCGCCTGGCGTCAAAGATATCGGTGGGGCGTATCAACCCCAGGGAGATGGTGCAGCTTAAAAATGCACTGGATTGTACAGCCAGGATAAAAGAGATATGTGGTGAGACAGGCTGCCCGCCGCTTGCTGATATCGCAGCCTCGATCGATGAATGCAAGGAATTGAAAAAGAACATTGCAGCCACTATAAAAGAGGACGCACCCAATGCCGTACAAAAGGGCAATGTAATTGCCTCAGGGGTGTCGGCTGAACTTGACGAGCTGCGCAACATACTGCATTCCGGCAAGGATTACCTGATAAACATGCAGCAGAGGGAAATTGAACGAACCGGCATTACATCCCTCAAGATTGGCTACAATAACGTCTTCGGGTATTACATAGAGGTTAGGAACACCCACAGGGACAAGGTGCCGGGCGAATGGAACAGGAAACAGACCCTGGTCAGCGGCGAGAGATACATTACGGCAGAACTGAAGGAGTATGAGGAGAAGATACTGGGGGCAGAGGAGAAAATACTTGCACTGGAAACGGAGCTTTTCAACCGGATCGTTGAAGATGCTGCTGCGCATATAGCCGCCATGCAGCAGACTGCTTCATCGGTTGCCCGCACAGACTGCCTCCTTGCATTCGCCAGGCTGGCAGAAGAGAACAACTACTGCAAACCCGAAGTTAATGATGGCACGGCAATTGACATCAGGCAGGGAAGGCATCCGGTGATAGAGCAGTCCCTCCCCCCGGGTGAGGAGTACATCGCCAACGACCTGTTCCTTGACGACAAAGAGCAGCAGATAATAATTGTTACTGGGCCAAACATGTCGGGTAAATCGGCGCTGCTCAGGCAGACCGCCCTGATAGTGCTGCTGGCGCAGACAGGATCTTTTGTGCCGGCACAGTCCGCCTCCATCGGGATCGTAGACAAGATATTCACCCGGGTAGGGGCATCAGACAACATTTCGCTCGGCGAATCGACCTTTATGGTCGAGATGAACGAGGCTGCAAGCATCCTTAACAATCTCTCCTCACGCAGCCTTATCCTGCTCGATGAAATAGGCAGGGGCACAAGTACGTACGACGGCATATCCATTGCCTGGGCCATGGCCGAGTTCATTCACGAATACCCGCACGGAAAGGCAAAGACGCTCTTCGCCACACACTACCACGAGCTGAACGAGATGGAGCACTCCTTCAGCCGCATAAAGAACTACAACGTTTCCATAAAAGAGATGGAGAACAGGGTTATTTTCCTGCGAAAGCTGGTTCGCGGCGGAACCGAACACAGCTTCGGCATACATGTTGCCCGCATGGCAGGCATGCCCAAAAGCGTTGTAAAAAGAGCCGGCGACATTCTTGCCGAGCTTGAAAAGTCGCATAACCGCCATTCACTTGCCAAACCTGTGGCATCACTGGCAGGCCAGCGTGAGGGATTGCAGCTCAGCATTTTCCAGATGGACGACCCGGTGCTTAAACAGATCCGTGACGAGATCATGAACCTTGACATCAATAACCTCACCCCTGTCGAGGCCCTGAACAAGCTCAACGAGATCAAAAAGATAACAGGCATTAAGGATAAAGATAATTAATACCCTTCCGGGGAAGATAACGCCAGGGAACGCCCGCACAAGATAACGCCCGGCAATTATCCCGGGCTGGTGAAAATGAACCCTGTTCCCACCCTTCCGGGGAAGGGAACGCCCGGCAGATATCCCGTGTTGGTGAAAATGAACCCTGCTCCCGCCCTTACGGGGAAGGGAACACCCGGCAGATATCCCGGGTTGGTGGAAATACCCATCTCCCGGCTTTTCGCAGACAGGAACATACGGCAGATATTTTTTGGATTTTTGCAAATCTGTTTTTTTGAAAAAAGGAAAAATGAATTAACTTTGCACCACCAACGCGGAAATAGCTCAGTTGGTAGAGCACGACCTTGCCAAGGTCGGGGTCGCGGGTTCGAGTCCCGTTTTCCGCTCCACTCCCGGAAGCAATTCCGGGTTTTTTTTATAATACCCTGCATGGTTTTGTTGCAGAATAACCGGCAATTTTCTTAATTTTACCCACTCAATACTGCCCGGGTGGTGGAATTGGTAGACACGCAGGACTTAAAATCCTGTGGCCATTGCGGCCGTGCGGGTTCAATTCCCGCCCCGGGTACTCAAAGCATGCAAAAGGATATTTCTTCGATACGCAGGGAATACAGGCTTAAGGAGCTGTCGGCCGCGGCAGTCCGCCCCTCCCCACTGGAACAGTTCGGCATATGGCTCGATGAGGCCATTTCGGCCAGGGTGCACGAACCGACTGCCATGACACTTGCCACTGCCGGCAGTGGCGGGCAGCCCTCGGCCAGGACTGTCCTCCTCAAGGATATCTCCGCAGACGGGTTGTCCTTCTTTACAAATTACGAAAGTAAGAAAGGTCGGCAACTGTCTGAGAACAGTCTGGCAGCACTGGTATTCTTCTGGCCTGAGCTGGAAAGGCAGGCCCGTTTTGAGGGAACAGTAGAAAGACTGCCAGGAAGCGAATCTGACCGCTACTTTGCCTCCCGCCCCCGCGAAAGCCGCATAGGAGCATGGGCCTCAAAACAGAGCAGCATGATCCTGTCACGTGAAGCACTAGAAAAAGAGGTCAGGCTCGTAACCAGCCGGTATCAGGACCTGGATATACCCCGTCCCCCGTTCTGGGGCGGCTACAGGCTGGTCCCGCACCTCGCCGAGTTCTGGCAGGGAAGGCCCGGCAGGCTGCATGACAGGATAGAGTACCGGCTGAAGAAAGGTTCCTGGAACATACAAAGACTCTCCCCCTGAACTCCGGGCAGCACTGCCAGATACTATCCCTGTAAATCTTATCAGTCATTACATTTAAACTCAGCCTGCTACATAATTTCTGCAGTCAGAACTTCAATTTTTATATGTTTGGTTATCAAGTGAACTACCTTCATCCCTGCCGGGAACGGTTTTCGATTCTGCCTGAAAACCAAAAAAATGTTAAATCAACCGCGGGCATTAAACTATTCTGCATTTTTTCATCTAAAGAGATGTGACCGGGTTTAACTTTCTTAAAAATTCAGAAAATGAGACATATAATATTTATTATAGCAGCATTTTTTCTTTTGCCACTGATGGTATCGGCTCAGCAGGGGCAACGCGGCCAGGGCGGACAACAGGGACAGGGCCGGCAAGCCGGCGGTCAGCAGGAGGTGGTTGTAACAGGTAAAGTGGCCGATGCCTCCGATGACAGCCCGCTTATAGGGGCGCACCTGTCGTTCGTGCACATCATGGATACCACACGCACCTTCCATACAACCACAGAGCATGACGGAAGCTTTTCCCTCAAGATGGCACGCGGACAGTACACCCTGAAGGTAAGCTATGTGGGATTCCAGACGTTGGTACTGGAGGGCGAGGAGGCAGTCAGGGCAATTGAAGAGGTAAATGATCTTGGCACGATCTACCTTGCCGAGGGCGCCTATCTTGACGAGGTGGAGGTTACAGGGTACAGGTCCGCCGCCAGGCTGAGAGGAGATACGCTCGATTTCGACGCCCAGGCTTTCAAGGTCAATCCCGATGCCAGCGCCGAGGACCTTGTCAGGCGGATGCCCGGAATCACCGTTGAAGGCGGCCGGGTCCAGGCACAGGGTGAAGATGTGAGGAGGGTGCTGGTCGACGGACGGGAATTCTTTGGAGAAGACCCCTCGATAGCGCTCAGGAACCTTCCTGCCGAGGTCATAGAACGCATCGAGGTATACGACCGGATGAGCGACCAGTCCGAGTTGACCGGCTTTGACGACGGCGAGCGCAGCAAGACCATCAACATAGTGACAAGGCTCGATACCAGGAGCGGCCAGTTCGGCCGGTTCTATTCGGGCTATGGCGGAGATGACCGTTACCAGGCGGGTATTGCAACCAACATATTCATGAACGACAGCCGCCTGTCTATTATCGGCATGAGCAACAACGTAAACGAACAGAACTTCTCGCGCGAAGATATTCTCAGCCTTGCCGGAGGGGCAATAAGAGGCGGTCGCAGCGGCGGTACGGGAGGCGGAATGGGCCGCACTGCACAGGGAGGCGGAGCCCCCGGAGGGGCACCGACGGGACACGTGACCGATTTCAGGGTCGGCACGCAGTACGGCGATAATACAACGCATGCCCTCGGACTTAACTACAGCGACATATGGCTCGACAACCGCCTGAATTTTACGGGCAGTTACTTTTTCAACATAGCCGACAACATAACCGACCAGTTTACCGACAGGCAGTATTTCATTGATGATAATGACAGCCAGTATTACCTGGAGGACAGTGAATCGAGCAGCAGGAACAGCAACCACAGGATGAACCTGAGGATGACCTTCGACATCGACGATAAAAACTCGGTAATCTTCACCCCCAGGCTGACCATGCAGAGCAACACGGCCGACAGCTACCTGGAGGCAAGGAACCTGTTCGAGGGCTATAACCTGAGCGAATCTTTCACCGGGTATGATTCAGACCTGAGCGGCTACAATTTCGGAAGCTCAATGGTATACAGGTACCGGTTCGACAAAACGGGGCGCACGATATCGGCAAACATGGGCGCCAACTTCAACAATAACGAGACCCTCTATTACCTGGACGCACTGAGCGAATACTTTGCCGGAGAGGGGGATCCGGCAGCGGGAGAGGCCGCGCTGAGCGATTACCTCAACCAGCGGTCCGACTCGGAAACCATAAATAACACACTATCATCAAATATCAATTATACCGAGCCCCTTGGCGAAAGATCAATGCTGCAGGTAAGCTACAATATTTCAAGAGCGGCAAACGAGACTGACCGGATAACCAACAGCTATGATACGTTAACAGGGTCGTACACCGGCTTTGAAGCTGAGCTGTCAAACAGGCTAAGCAGCAATTACCTGACCCAGAGAGGAGCTGCAGGCATTCTTTTCAGGGGTGATAATTTCAACCTTACGGCCGAGCTGGGTTATCAGCATGCATCGCTTACGGCCGACCAGGTCTTCCCTTATGAATTCGACCTGCAGAGAAGCTTCCAGAACTTTCTGCCCAGGGTAATGCTCACATATAACATTGAAAGAGGCAAAAGCCTGCGGTTCAATTACCGCACCAGCACCAGTCCCCCTTCAGTCACCCAGCTCCAGGAGGTTGTCGACAACTCCAACCCAATGCTTCTCTCATCGGGAAACCCCAACCTTGACCACAGCTACAGCCACTTTTTCATGACCCGTTACAACGCCACCAACACCGAAAAATCTACCAATTTCATGGCGTTCTTTTTCGGGAACATCGCCAACGACCATATAGGCAACTCAACCATCATTGCAAGGCAGGATACTACCCTTGCAAACGGTTACCAGCTCAGGAAAGGCTCGCAGTTCTCACAGCCGGTGAACCTTGACGGGTATGCAAACATCCGCTCAAACCTGATCTACGGGTTCCCCGTAAGGGCAATAAGGAGCAACCTCAACCTGAGCAGCGGACTTGGATGGGTGCGTACGCCAGGCCTGATCAATGATCGTACGAATATCTCAAACACATACTCTGCAAGCGGCGGGCTGATCCTGTCGAGCAACATCAGCCCCAATGTCGATTTCTCGGTATCCTACAACGCAAGCTACAACATAGTTGAAAACACGCTGCAACCGCAGCTTGACAACAACTATTTCCAGCAGACCAGCGGAACACGGTTCAGCTTCATCGTTTTCAACAACTGGGTTCTGCGAAGCGATATAAGCCACATTATGTATCGTGGACTGGGTGATGACTTTAACCAGGAATTCTTTCTGTGGAACATGAACGTCGGCAGAAAGCTGTTCAACAACAACCTGGGAGAGATAACCCTTAGCGTGTTCGATCTGCTCGACCAGAACAGGAATATAGTCAGGAACGTGTCAGATTCCTATATAGAGGACCTGCGCACCAACCAGCTTACCCGGTTCTTCATGCTTACCTTCACCTACAACCTGAGGAACTTCAACATGAGGCAGTCGTAGATTGCCACTGCCGGCCCGGCTTCGTGACGCCCCCGGTATTCTGCCCTCCGGTTGTCACCTCACCGGGACAACTGGTCATAATTTGAATTTACCGCGCCTCAAGCCAGGGGCCGCCCTTTGCAGGGAGCGGCCCCGTTTGTCAAACACAACTCTTGCTAAGATTAAAATTTCAGCCACTTCTCTTTGCTGCCTGCCGATTCAATGACTTTCTCGATGAACCTCATGCCGCGAACCCCGTCGTGCACAGTGGGGAAATCAAGGTATGCGGGATCGACAGGCAGGTTTTCCCTTCTCTGGTGAAGGGCATGTGCAACATTCTTGTAGATATTGGCAAAAGCCTCAATGTATCCCTCGGGGTGACCACCCGGGACCCTGAGGTTCCACCTTGCTATTTCAGAAAGGTATTCGTGGTTCTTTCCGGCCCTCAATACTTTTGCGGGTTCATTATGCATCCTGAGAAGCAGAGTATTCGGCTCCTGCTGACCCCATGCCAGTCCGCCTTTCTCTCCATAAACCCTTATATTCACATCATTTTCTTCTCCTGCTGCAATTTGCGAGGCCCACAGAACACCTTTGGCACCTCCTTCAAAACGCAGCAATACAGCTATATCATCATCAAGAGTACGTCCGGGCACAAAAGCGTTTATATCTGCACAAAGCTCCGATATCTGCAAACCGGTAATATATTCTGCCAGGTTTTCGGCATGGGTGCCGATATCGCCAAGGCAGCCTCCCGGGCCGCTGTAACGCGGATCAGAACGCCATGCAGCCTGCTGGTTGCCCTCTTTTTCCAGTGGAGTAGAGAGCCATCCCTGCGGGTATTCTACCACGATCTTACGGACCGGACCAATCTGGTTTTTGGAGACAAGGTGCCTTGCCTCCTTGACCATCGGGTATCCGGTGTAGGTATGGGTGAGGGCAAAAAGCAGGCCGGTCTCATCAACCTTTTTGGCCAGTTTGACCGCCTCATCATGCGAAATTGTAACCGGCTTGTCACAAACAACATTGAATCCTTTATCCAGGGCCTCCATTGCAATGGGGAAATGGAGATGGTTTGGAGTGGTTATGGCAACCATATCCATTCTGACATCATCGGGCAGCGCAGCCTCTTTTTCCATCATCTCCTTCCAGGTGCCGTAGGCACGGTCGGAAGATACATGATATATACCTGCCGAGGCCTTCGACTTTTCAGGATCGGCATCAAAAGCACCGCAAACCAGTTCAATATATCCGTCCATCATGGCAGCCCTGAAATGGACCGGCCCGATGAATGACCCGGGACCGCCTCCAACAAGCCCCATTCTGATTTTTCTGTTCATTTCTGTTGATTTTTGTGGTTATTAGTTTATGCTGATTTAAGTTAT
This sequence comes from Marinilabiliales bacterium, assembly GCA_007695015.1. Taxonomy (NCBI): domain Bacteria; kingdom Pseudomonadati; phylum Bacteroidota; class Bacteroidia; order Marinilabiliales; species Marinilabiliales bacterium. The sequence continues at coordinate 22,429 of REEN01000046.1, read as the reverse complement.
TACGGAAATTAAATCCAGTGCAATTTAAAAAACCGTGGAATTATTCCCAAATATAAAATACACCAAAAGCTCTTCAGGCCGAATGTTAAAAAAGGTTAACCTGCACGGAAAGTCAACCGGATTATCGCTGATCTGCAGTTTTTTTACTCTTTTTACCTCCGGCTTACAGGTAAATGAATTGTTTATTATTGATATTAATATTGACCTAATTAAGATAAATTTGTATTTTGGCAGAATGTTTTGCATCACGGTCTTTTTAAAATATTTTACATAATAACCGCTTAATACCAATTCTAATTACTAACTAAATTCACCTAAAATGGATAAAAAAATCTCAAGAAGAAAGTTCATCGGCAACACGGCCATGGCAGCTGCGGGGCTTACCATCCTTCCCAGCAACGTGGTGAGCGGACTGGGACATAAGGCGCCCAGCGACAAGCTCAATATCGTCTGTGTCGGTATTGGAGGAATGGGTTCCCAAATCCTCAGGAACCTTGAGAGCGAAAACATCATTGCTCTCTGTGATATTGACTGGAGATACAGTAAACCTGTTTTTGAACGGTACCCAAATGCTAAAAGATACTGGGACTACCGTAAAATGTTTGATGAAATGGGTGGGGAGATAGATGGTGTCGCAGTCGCCACATCAGACCATACCCACGCAATCATTGCAGCAGATGCGATGACCATGGGCAAGCATGTTTATGTTGAGAAGCCGCTGACCCATACTGTTTATGAATCACGCCTTCTTACAAAACTTGCTGAGAAGTACAAAGTAGCTACTCAGATGAATAACTGGGGAGCCTCCCAGGAAGGTGTAAACCTGTGCCGTGAATGGATTGCCAACGGCGAGATCGGAGAGGTTACCAGGGTCGATGCGTTTACCGACAGGCCGATATGGCCACAGGGACTTAACACTCCCGAAGAGGTTCATCCCATTCCCGACACCATGAACTGGGATCTTTTCATAGGCCCCGCACCCATGCGTCCTTACAACGAGATCTACACCCCCTGGAACTTCCGCGGATGGTGGGACTTCGGAACAGGCGCACTCGGGGATATGGCACCCCATATTCTTCATCCCGTCTTCATGGGTCTTGAACTGACCTATCCAACAAGGGTACAGGGTACTTCAACAATGCTGTTGGTTGACTGTGCACCCGTTGCTCAAAAAGTAAAGTTTGTTTACCCGGCCAGGACCCCGAGCAGCAACCTGAAGATCAACCTTCCCGAAGTTGTTGTTAACTGGTACGACGGCGGTATACGTCCCGAAATGCCCGACGGCTGGCCTGCCGGCAGAAACATGGACAATGGCGGTGGCGGCGTAATCTTCTACGGAACAAAAGACATACTCGTAGCAGGTTGTTATGGCCGTGATCCATGGCTGCTTTCAGGCCGCGTACCCGATGCACCGAAATTCGTGCGCAGGGTGCCGACCAACCATTACCAGGACTGGGCGCGTGCCTGCAAGGAGAGTCCGGAGAACAGGGTTGAAACAGCTTCAGCCTTCCATGAGGCCGGACCTTTCAACGAAATGGTCGTGATGGGTGTTCTTGCCGTACGCCTTCAGTCGCTCCACAAGGAGCTTGAGTGGGACGGAGAGAACATGAGGTTCACCAACATCGGCGACGATGAGACGATCCGCACTATAATCCGTGACGGATTTAAGATAGAGGATGGCCACCCGACATTCGCCAGGGACATGACAGACCCGGTTAATGCAAAACAGTTTGCTTCTGATCTTATCAAAACACCTTACAGGGAAGGCTGGAAACTTGTGCCCATGCCCACCTAGAGGTTCTTGATCCCATTATTAAAAAGCGACTGCCTGACGGTGACCAAAACACCCCGGGCAGTCGTTTTGGTTATATCAACACAGCAACAACCTGAATTACCTGAACACGACGCAACAATTAAAACTCAATCAGAACTAATAAAACGAAATGCCATGGAAAAAATGCATTTAACCTTTTTCGCAACTATTCTCCTGGTATTTACCCTGGCCTGGTCGTGCGGCCCTGCGGCCGACCGCACGGCAGAAGCTGAAGTTGCACCAAACACTCTTTCAGAGCAGGAAAAAGAGGAAGGATTTATCCTCCTTTTTGACGGGGAGACAACTACCGGATGGCGCTCCTATAACGGCGAGGACTTTCCCGGGGAGGGCTGGGCCGTTGAAGACGGCACACTGCGTTGCACCGGCAGTGGAGGCGATATTGTATATGATGGCACATTCCTGGATTTTCACCTTAAAGTGGACTGGAAAATATCTGAAGGCGGCAACAGCGGCATCTTCTATCTCGGGCAGGAAATACCCGGAAGGCCCATATGGCATACGGCCCCCGAATTCCAGGTACTTGACAATGAACGTCACCCCGATGCACAGCAGGGGATTGACGGGAACCGGAAAGCTGCTTCACTCTACGACATACTTCCGGCCGTACCACAGAATACCAGGCCTGCAGGTGAGTGGAACAACGCAGAGATAATCGTGTACCGCGGAACAGTATTCCACCGCCAGAATGGCGAGGATGTCCTTGAGTACCATCTTGACACTCCTGAATTTCAGCAGATGGTCGAAGAGAGCAAGTTTGACGCCGGACTTTTCGGCAAGTATATAGAAGGGGTGATCGGACTCCAGGACCATGGTGATGATGTATGGTTCAGGAACATTAAATTGAGGGAATACTAAAAACTGACGATCAAAAAGAGGTAACTGATCACTGCCACGGTGCAATTAACGGCTACATGCAGTGTATGTGTTTCAGTACCAGCTCTCTGATAGCTTCATTATTGCCATAAAGACGCTCGCTGAGGTTCCTGTCGTCATAAGCCCTCAGCCTTTCGGCAACATTTTTAAGAACTCCCGGCGGGAAGACTCCGTTTTTCTCAAAAACAGACTTCTTTGCCTCAAGCGCAGATGCAGAATCCCAGCATGAGGCAGGAAGCTTTTCAAGTCCTGCCAGCCTCTCCCTGTGTTCATCGCTGAAAATATTGACATCCACATACAGATCCTCCGCCAGCTTAAGTGCATTGTCCATTTCAAGTCCGTGCCCCGCCGCCACAACAAGTCCCGCCATCAACAGGTAAATGTCGGCCGACCCGTCAGGCGAGCGAAACTCGACCGTCTGTTTCCCACCATAATCGGCAGTATTAATCTTTTCACCGGGATTGGCATCGTTGATCATGTTGTTCTCCCCCAGCCATCCGAGAGGGACGCGCACAAGCACGGAGCGGTTCCTGTCGCCCCAGCAGATGCTGGTGGGCGCCTCCTGGTGCGGAACCAGTCTCAGATATGACGTTGGAATAGTATTGCCAAAGGCTGTCAGGGCAGAGGCGCAGTCAAGCCATCCTGCCACCATCTTCCTTGCAGTATCGCTCAAAACCCCGTTGCGGATCATCAGGTTCACCCCCTCCTTTTCCAGCATCGCGTGAACGTGCATGCCGCTGCCTGCTTTGCCTACAGTTATCTTTGGGGCAAAACTTATCTCAACGCCGTATTTGAATGCAAGCATCCGCAGTATCCATTTGGCAATGATAAGCTGGTCGGCCGCATCCTCCACATCGCAGGGAAGAAACTCTATCTCATGCTGTTCAAACAGCTCATTGTCCCTCGTAAAGCTTCCAACCTCGGCATGGCCGTATTTGGTCCTGCCGCCTGCCTTTGCAATCAAAAGCAGGGCCTCGGAACGCAGCTTCTCAAACTTGGCGTATGGCTCCGATGCATGATACCCCTTCTGGTCGACCGGAGGGAAAAAATCGTGACGGGGACTGTTAACGTAGTATTCCAGTTCCCCCAGTGCGAGGAATTTAAATCCCGTACGGGCGGTGAAGTCACTGTGAGCCTTGCTGAGTATGTACCGGGGATCGCTCTCCAGCGGATGTCCTTCACTATTGTAAAAAGAGCAAAGGATATCCAGGGTCGGGACACCGGCAAACGGGTTAACAAAGGCGGTACGGTATCGTGGCACCACATAAAGATCACTGGATCCGGCCTCAATGAATGAAAACAGGCTTGATCCGTCAACACGTTCACCCTGTGTAAGGACCGTCTCCAGGTGCTCCTTGCCGGAGATCACAAAATTGAGGGTTTTCAGCTTCCCGTCTTCTGCCACGTACCTGAAGTTCAGCATCTCAATCCCGTTCTCTTCAATATACCTGACAATATCATCCCTGGTGAACCGGTCGGCCGGTTTTTTAAGGAACCTCACCAGCTCATTAGGGTTCAGTTTAATATCTGATTGATGCATCTTGATCTGTATTTATCATTTAAAACATGCTAAACTAAGCAGAATGCAACAAAAAAAACATGATTTTTTGCCTTCATCAGGCCTTCAGGCTATTCAGCCTCTCTTCGAGAGCTGTAATCCTGCTTTCGGCATCAGACTTCTTTGCCATTTCATTCTTGACGACCTTATCCGGTGCATTTTTCACAAAACGCTCATTATCCAGCTTCTTCATAACCGAATTCAGAAATCCACGGGCATACTCCAGCTCTTTTTGCAGTTTTGCCATCTCCTCCTCCGGATCAAGCTTTCCTTCCATGGGCACGAAAAATGCCGTGGTCCCGACCATGAATGAAATAGCACCGGGGGACTCATACTCTGTTTCGCTGATTTCAGACAGGTTGGCAAGACGGGCTATCACCTGTTCAAACGGGGGCATGCCCATCTTCTCTCCGGACAGTACCTGGAGTGAAAGTGGCTCTTTTTGGGGGATGTTCTTTTCAGCCCTGATATTGCGGAGTGAACTGACTACTTCCATGGCAATGCTGAAGTCGGAAAGCAATTTCTTCTGCACTTTACCTGTCCCTGGCATCTGTGCTGTCACAATGCTCTCCCCCTCCTTCCTCTTTTCCAGCCTCTGCCACAGCTCTTCGGTAATAAAGGGCATTATCGGATGCAGCAGCCTGAGAAGCCGGTCGAAAAAGCGGGTGGTCGCCTTGCGGGTCTCAGCATCCAGCGGCTGCCTGTATGCCGGTTTTACTATCTCCAGGTACCATGAAGAAAAATCATCCCAGAAAAGCCTGTACAGAAGCATAAGAGCCTCTGAAAGCCTGTAGGTTTCATATAGTCTCTCAAGGCGGCCCACAGCCTCTGTCAGTCTGGTATCGAACCATTCGACAGCCTGTTGCGAATGGAGGGGCTGAGCAGCATTTTCGTCTGTTTCCCAGCCCTTGACAAGGCGGAAGGCATTCCATATCTTATTGGAGAAATTCCTTCCCTGCCCGGTGAGACTCTCATCAAACAAAAGGTCGCCTCCTGCAGGAGAACAGAGCAGCATACCCACCCTTACCCCGTCGGCCCCGAATTTCTTTATGAGCTCCAGTGGCTCAGGTGAGTTACCGAGGGACTTGGACATTTTCCTGCCAAGCTTGTCACGCACTATGCCTGTTAGATAAACACTTCTGAAGGGCTTTTCTTTCGGGTATTCGTACCCGGCCATGATCATGCGGGCAACCCAGAAGAACAGTATTTCGGGTGCCGTAACGAGGTCGTCGGTCGGATAATAATACTTATAATCCGGGTTATCCGGTTTTCTGATGCCGTCGAACACTGCAACGGGCCATAACCAGGATGAGAACCATGTGTCAAGCACATCTTCATCCTGACGGATATCCTGCAAGGTCAGACTGTCATTACCGGTCTTTTCCCTGGCAAGCCTGAGCGCCTCATCAGGGGTCTTTGCAACGACAAAATCATTGCCACCCGCGATATACCAGGCAGGGATCCTGTGTCCCCACCATAACTGGCGGGATATGCACCAGTCCTTTATATTCTCCATCCAGTGCCTGTAGGTATTCCTGAATTTGGCAGGGTAGAACCTGATATTATCGTTCATAACGTTTTCGAGCGCCGGTCCGGCCAGCTCACCCATCCGGCAGAACCACTGCATTGAGAGCCGTGGTTCAATGGCTGCATCTGTTCGCTCGGAATAGCCGACCTTGTTGACATAGTCCTCAACCTTCACCATATACCCCTCACCGGTAAGCTTTTTCACTGCAGCATCCCTGGCCTCAAACCTGTCCATCCCGATGAATATCTCCGCCTTTTCACCAAGGGTACCGTCGTCATTGAAAATATCTATAACCGGCAGGTTATGCCTGATCCCTATCTCATAGTCATTAATGTCGTGGGCAGGGGTTATTTTCAGGGCTCCCGTACCGAATTCCATGTCAACGTAACTGTCGGTTATTAACGGGACCACCCTGTTAACCATTGGTACAACCACATTTTTACCGTGCAGATGCCTGAAACGGTCGTCAGCCGGGTTAACACTCACAGCAGTATCTCCCAGGATGGTTTCCGGCCTGGTGGTGGCTATCACCACCCACTCATCCCCGCCCTCTACCCTGTAACGCACGTGGTAAAGCTTTGAACTGACCTCCCTGTATATTACCTCCTCGTCTGATACGGCGGTCTTCGCCTGCGGGTCCCAGTTGACCATTCTTACACCACGGTATATCAGCCCCTTCTTATAGAGGTCGGTAAAAACATCAAAAACGCTCTCTGAATAGCCTTCATCCATCGTGAAGACTGTCCGCGACCAGTCACACGAAGCACCCAGTTTCTTCAGCTGTTCCAGTATAATGCCCCCATGCTCTTCTTTCCATGCCCATGCATGCTCAAGAAATTCCTTCCGCGAAAGCTTCGATTTATCAATCCCTTTATCTTTAAGCCTGGCAACAACCCTTGCTTCCGTTGCAATGGAAGCATGATCGGTACCCGGCACCCAGCAGGCATTCTTTCCCTGCATCCTGGCCCGCCTCACAAGTATGTCCTGAATCGTGTTGTTCAGCATATGCCCCATATGCAGGACCCCGGTCACATTGGGGGGAGGGATAACTATTGTATACGGCTGCCTCTCATCGGGCACCGACCTGAACAGGCCGTTGTCAAGCCAGTATTTGTACCACTTCTCTTCAGTGACTGCAGGGTTGTACTTTGAAGGAATATCCATCTGAAAATATCTTGTTTGGTTGTAAACAAAAGGCCCGTTTCTAACCTGAATTATCATATCCGGGGCGCTGCCCGGCAAAAATAATCAATTCCGCGTTAAAATTCCCCGGCCCTGAGCATTTATAAGACAACAATTATCATACTTTTATTTGTCAATAAAGCCTATTTTTGTTTGTATTCAGCAATCTCAAAATCATACAGGTATGCCGGAAATTTCTAAAAAAGGCAGGCTGATGCCGGCCTCACCCATCAGAAAACTCGTTCCCTACGCAGAAGAGGCAAAAAGAAAAGGGCGCAGGATTTATCACCTGAACATTGGCCAGCCCGATATACCAACCCCGCAGGTTGCGCTTGACGCCATTCGCAACAATACTCTCAAAGTTGTTGAGTACAGCCACTCTGCCGGCAACGAATCGTACCGGAGAAAACTTGCTGAGTATTACAGGGCTCTCGACATAGATGTTGACCATACCCAGATGCTGATTACTACAGGAGGATCGGAGGCGATCCTGTTCGCGCTCATGTCGTGCCTGGACGAAGGAGATGAAGTAATAGTTCCCGAACCGTTTTATGCCAATTACAACGGGTTTACGGTTACAGCCGGGGTAAGGATCGTTCCGGTTACATCCACCATTGAAGATGGCTTTGCCCTTCCTCCAGTAGCCGATTTTGAAAAACTCATAAATAAGCGGACAAAGGGCATAATAATATGCAATCCCAACAACCCCACCGGCTACCTTTACTCAAGGGAAGAGATGGAACAGCTTGGCGACCTTATAAAGAAACATGACCTGTACCTGTTCTCTGATGAAGTATACCGTGAATTCTGCTATGACGGCCATACTCATTTCTCGGCTATGCATATCAAAGATGCCGGAGATAACGTAATTCTGATAGATTCGGTTTCAAAACGATATTCTGCCTGCGGGGTGAGGATAGGCGCCATGGTCACAAAAAACAAGGAGGTGGTATCAACGGCGGTCAAGTTCGCCCAGGCAAGGCTGAGTCCCCCTTCATTCGGACAGATTGTGGGAGAGGCAGCCCTTGATACCACGGCAGATTATTTTGAACAGGTGCAACTGGAATATGTTGAAAGGCGTAACCTGATGGTGAGGATGCTCAACGATATCAAAGGTGTTGTATGTCCCATGCCGAAAGGAGCATTCTATACAACGGCCAGGCTGCCTGTTGACGATGCCGACAGGTTCGCTCAGTGGCTGCTTAGCGATTTTGAGTACAACAATGAAACAGTTATGCTGGCACCTGCATCGGGGTTTTACTCAACACCCGGACTCGGAAGGGATGAGGTGAGGATCGCCTATGTACTGAAGACTGAGGACCTTGAAAAGGCCATCATCTGCCTCCAAAAGGCGCTTGAGGCCTATCCGGGGAAAACCATTTGATCCATTGCATGTGCCCCGGTCACAGGGGCGGGCTCCGGCGGCCGGCCCGGTGATCCTGAAAATATTTGATTTGTTTAACCTGTTATTTTATTTTTGTATAAATCCATAAAAAAAGCATCTTATGAAGAAAAAAAGTATTGAACTATTGAACAAGGCTGTTGCTGATGAACTGAGTGCAGTGCATCAGTATATGTATTTCCATTTTCATTGTGATGACCAGGGTTTTGACCTGCTGGCAAACCTTTTCAAACGGACTTCTATCGAAGAGATGATTCATGTTGAAATGCTGGCGGAAAGGATTCTTTTCCTGGGAGGCGATGTTGAAATGGCGCTTTCACATCCGGTCAAGCCGGTTCAGGATGTAAGGGAAATGCTCGACATGGCTGCAAAGATGGAAGAGGGAAGCGCCAACGATTACAACAACTGGGCAAATGAATGTGCGAAAAATGCCGATTCGGTTTCAAAGAAGCTTTTTGAAAGCCTGGTCGAAGATGAGGAAAGGCACCAGGACCAGTTCGACGATGAGACCGAAAACCTGCAGAAATACGGAGATAACTATCTTGCACTGCAGTCCATCGAAAGAAGCAAGAATGTATCAGGTACAAAAACCGAATAGTTCCTTTCTCCTGCAACAAAGAATATGAAATGTCATCGCGGGCAGGCCGGCCTACATATGGTCGCTGCCCGTTTTTTTAAACCTTTTGATAATGAGAACACTCACCCTTGTATTTTTGGTAATAATTATTCTCTCAGGCTCATGCCGGGAGAAACCGGTGGAAACGGTTATAATGACGGTCAGAGGGCCTGTTCCGGCGGCCGAACTGGGCCAGACCCTCAGTCATGAACATGTGCTGGTAGACTGGGCAGGAGCTGGTGAGACAGGTTACCACAGATGGAACAGGGATTCAGTCACCGATGTAGTGCTTCCCTGGCTGCAGGAGATCAGCGAGCTTGGCGTCACCGGGTTCGCCGATTGCTCACCGGCATACCTGGGAAGGGACCCCCTGCTTCTAAAAGAGCTTTCGCTCAGATCGGGGATCCACATAATAACAAATACAGGTTATTACGGGGCCGTGAATAACCGCTTCATTCCCCCGCACGCTTACCGGGAGACTGCCGGTGAGTTGGCCTCAAGATGGATCGACGAGTTTGAGAACGGGATAGACAATACGGACATAAGGCCTGGTTTTATCAAGATCGGGGTAAAGGAAGACACCCTGCTGTCGGAGTTGCACAGGAAACTGGTAAGGGCCGCTGCCATTACGCACAGGCGAACCGGACTGGTGATCAAATCGCATACCGGGGGCGATATGCCGGCGTTTGACCAGCTTAACCTGCTGAAGGAAGAGGGAGTATCGCCCGGGGCTTTTATCTGGACACACGCCCAGTCCGGTACCATGCCCAAAATAGTTGAAGCGGCAAGGATGGGTGCCTGGATATCGCTCGATGCAGTTAACATCTCCGCGGCAGAGGGCCCGCACGGAAACCATGACCTCTACATTTCAATGCTTTCAGAGCTGAAAAAGGAGGGACTGCTGCACAGGGTGCTCATCTCGCACGATGCCGGCTGGTATGATGCAGGTGAACCCGGCGGGGGCGGATTCAGGGGATACAGTGATATCCACAGGTTCCTAATCCCCGGGCTGATGGAAGAAGGGTTTACCGCCGGGGACATTGAGCAGCTTATGGTTGCCAATCCTGCGCGCGCATATGAGATCATGAAGAGGTTAGCGGACTGACAGAGAGAAGTGAACTGACGGACTAGCGGACTGACAAACTGTAGCGGAAAAGAGCTACTCAAAGTCGGGGTAGAGAAGATACTGCCTTCTCAGCTTCTTGAACTCCGCAACATCGTCTTTCCATGTAGCCATTATAGTCGACACATGAGCGCCTTTCTCTATCATTTCACGTACCAGGGTATTGCCGACAAGAGTATTGAAATAGCCTGTAAAGAACTCTATGTCGCGGGGCATGTTGTTGTAGGCAAAAAGCAGCCACTCAAGGTATATCTCCCGGCGTTCCAGGATCAACCGCTCCTGCACCCCCCTGAGGTCAACCCCGTTACACAACTGCCCTTTCAGAGGGGGGTTTCGTGCACCTTCGGTACTCTGCGGTGTAAACTGGAAACTGGCATTGCGCATCTCAGGATGCCCGAACACCATGAACGGAAAATCAGTACCCCGGCCCAGGCTCATTACGGTCCCCTCAAACAGGCAGACAGATGGATAAAGATAAATTGAAAGCTGGGTCTGCAGGTTAGGCGAAGGCCTGACCGGAAGCCTGTACAGAGTGTTGTGGTCGTAATTCTCGCAAAGGACATAATGCAGGTCGGCCGTAATGCCGCCATCAAGCCATCCTTCGCCATTTATCATAAGGGCAAGTTCAGCCACGGTCAATCCGTGAACAATGGGTATAGGATGCATCCCTACGAATGACCGCAGCTCCATATCAAGCACGGGGCCGTCAACATAGAACCCGTTGGGATTGGGGCGATCCAGGACCAGGAAGGAGACACCGTTTTCGGCACAGGCCTCCATCACATAATGCATGGTCGATATATAGGTATAGAACCTTACGCCGACATCCTGTATGTCGTATATGACAATATCGAGGTCTTCCATGTCCTCCGGCCCGGGTTTTAGCCTCTGGCCGTAAAGCGAAACAAGTGGCAGCCCGGTCTTTTCATCGCTGGTTGTCGATATCCTTTCACCGGCATCGGCCGTACCCCTGAAGCCATGTTCGGGAACAAACACCTTCCTTATATCCACACCCAGAGACAGCAGGCTGTCGACAAGATGGGTGCCGCCTATCATTGTTGTGTGATTTGCAACAATACCTACCCGTTTCCCCTCCAGTAAACCGAGGTACTGGTCAACCCTTTCGGCGCCGGTGGTAACATCCCGGTAACGGGGTACCTGTGACCCTGCATGGACAAGCGAGATAACCATGCATGTTAAGATCAGTAAAATCTTTTTACTCATTTTTCAAGGTAATATAGTTTCCGTCATTAATCCCGAACCGTCAGAGATCCGGTCTCTTCCGGCAGGACAAACTTATATTAATTATTTTAAAAACCTTTGCCTGCACCAACATTAAGCAGCCCGGCGTAACAAACTGATACATCATTCGAACAGACCGGGTACTGAAAGGTACCGCTCTCCGGTATCGTAGCAAAATGTAAGCACACGTGAATTTTTCGGAGCGTCCGTGAGCACTTTTGCAACAGCAGCAAGCGATGCCCCGGTAGATATTCCCGCAAAAATACCTTCCTGCCTGGCTGCCTTTAACGCATACCCGAAAGCCTCCTCCTTCTCTACGGTAACAATACCGTCTATCATATCCCTGTCAAGTACGGCGGGAACAAATCCCGCTCCGATACCCTGTATGGGGTGCGGCCCGGGCTCACCACCACTGAGTACGGGCGACAGTGCAGGCTCAACCGCAAAGATCTTAATATCAGGAAAGGCTGATTTAAGCACAACTCCGGCGCCGGTTATATGTCCGCCTGTCCCCACTCCCGTCACCATGTAATCGAGCCCCCCAGGAAAATCGGCGATTATTTCCGATGCAGTCGTTGCTGAATGTATACGGGGATTTGCAGGATTATCAAACTGCATGGGCATCCATGCTCCCTTTATCTGACCTGCGAGCTCGTTAGCTCTTGCTATTGCACCCTTCATACCTGTTTCCCGGGGAGTAAGCTCAATCCCGGCACCATATGCAGCCATTATCCTTCTTCGTTCGACCGACATCGACTCGGGCATAACAAGTATTAAGGGGTATCGCTTTACAGCAGCCACCAGGGCAAGACCGATCCCGGTATTCCCCGAAGTTGGCTCAATAATAGTTCCACCGGGTTTCAGCACCCCGCTTTTTTCTGCTTCCTCAACCATTGCCAGTGCTATCCGGTCCTTTATGCTGGCGCCGGGATTGCTCTTCTCGAGCTTGATCCAAACCTCAAAGTCATCACCAAACAACCTGTTGATCCTGACAACAGGGGTGTTGCCTATCAGACCCAGTATATTTTCACTCCTCATTATGGATTTGAGTTAAATTGAAAAATCGTCATAACTGCCTTTATCCTTGCTGTTCCTTATTTTAACGGTACTGGTGTGATATACCACCGAATGCGCGGGGACGCTCTCTGTCAGCCACACGTTGCCCCCGATAACAGAGTCATGCCCGATTGTCGTCTCGCCACCCAGCACAGTGCTTCCTGCATATATAACAACGTTATCCTCAATGGTCGGATGCCTCTTTTTCGCAGCCATACTTTTTTTCACGACCAACGCCCCCAGGGTTACCCCCTGGTATATCTTCACATTATCGCCAATTATGGTTGTCTCTCCTATCACCACCCCGGTTCCATGATCAATGAAAAAACTTTTGCCGATGGTGGCGCCCGGGTGTATGTCAATACCTGTCTTTCCATGGGCATACTCCGTCATTATCCTGGGCAGAAGGGGAACTCCGCGGCGGTAAAGCAGGTTGGCAAAACGGTATACAGCTATTGCATAAAATCCCGGGTAGGCACAGATCACCTCCTGGAGGCTGGTAACGGCCGGATCGAACCGGCAAATAGCCTCAGCATCCTTAACAAGCAGTGTATAGATTACCGGTACCTCTTCAAAAAAGCGACGGGATTGCTCGTACGGATCACCCTCCATATTGCTGTCGAGCAATATCATCAGTTTTTCGAGCTTAACTTCCAGCTCCCTGAACCTCATCCGGTACTGCTCCTTCCTGTCACAGGGATAATTGGGAAAAAGCAGACGTATAAGTCTATCTGTAAACTCCTGGGTCTCATTGATATCAGGAAGGAATTCGCTGACTGAACGGTGTTTGTCGAACAGTTTGTCTATAAAGGGATCCAGCTTATCCATATCTTTTATTAAATTACCTTATTACCGGCACATTCACAGATGCAAAGATAATAAACTCAAGCCTGTTGAGAACCACAGACAATGTTTTGTTTCAATTAACACTATCCGGGGCGCTTCGCTGAGATTTCTCACCCCGGCACAGAGATAATTGTCACCACAGCACAGATATTTGTCACCACAGCCTTGCTTTTGTCTTTGAAGCGGTTAAAATATGTATTAATTTCGCAGGCGTGCCAATACAATCATGAACATTGAACTCCACATAGCAAAACGCCTTGCCGGAGACCAGGATGGGAAAAAGACCATTTCGGGACCCATAGTGAAAATAGCAGTCGCCGGCATTGCCCTGGGCATGGCGGTAATGCTGATATCAGTTGCGGTTGTTACCGGCTTCAAGAGGGAGATCCGTAACAAGGTGATCGGCTTCGGGTCACATATCCAGATTACCAATTTCGACTCCAACATATCCTGGGAGACAACCCCGGTCAGGATGGACCAGGACTTCCTGCCCGGGATAGCACAAATACCTGAAGTCAGGCATATTCAACCATTCGCGACTAAGCCGGGTATTATACGGACCCGGGGCGAAGATATCCAGGGGGTGATACTGAAGGGTGTTGACGGCAGCTTTGACTGGTCATTCTTCGAGCAGAACATGGTAGAGGGTTCAAGATTGACGCTTACTGATACGGTTACAAGTAACGAGGCTGTGCTTTCGCGCACTGTCGCCTCGCTGCTGCGTCTGGACGTGGGTGATGATTTCGCTATGTTCTTCGTTCAGGAACCTCCGCGTGCAAGAAGGTTCACCCTGTCGGGAATCTATGATACCGGACTTGAAGAGCTTGACAAAATGTTCGTTTTGGCCGATCTCAGGCATATACAGAGGTTGAACGACTGGGATGACGACCAGGTAAGCGGTTTCGAGATATTGCTTCATGACTACGATAACATTGACCTTGTTGCCAGGCAGGTTGATGACCTTGCCGGATACCAGTTTACCGGCGACCTTACCCGATTGCGTGTCGAAAGCATAAACGACAAGTATCCGCAATTCTTTGACTGGCTAGAGCTGCTCGATATGAACGTGTGGGTGATCCTGTCGCTTATGGTCATTGTTGCAGGTTTCAATATGGTGTCGGGACTGCTGATACTTATACTGGAAAGGACCGGTATGATCGGCATACTGAAGGCCATGGGGCTTGAAAACAGCCGGCTCCGGAAAATATTCCTCTACCAGTCGGCTTTCCTCACTGCAAAAGGCCTGTTCTGGGGAAACCTGATCGGGATAGGGCTCATACTGGTACAGCACTATACCGGTTTTCTGAAACTTGACCAGGCATCTTACTTCATCCCCACTGTGCCTGTAAACCTGCGCTTATTGCATGTCCTGCTGCTTAATGCAGGCACAATGGCAGTTACAGTGGCAATGCTGGTAATCCCGTCATATATTATCGGCAGGATCGACCCGGAAAAGACGATCCGGTTCGATTAATGATGGACCGAAAAGATACCGCTGCCGGACACTGGTTCAAGATGCCCCCGTAAAATACTGAACCAAAAGGCCGCAAGCCGGGAACATAAACGCTGGCAAAGGCAAATAGTTATTTAGCCCGTCTTAAAAAAGAAATGCTTTACTTAAGATCAGAGTGCAGACGGAAATTTTTAATCACTATCTTCGACACCTGAGATTCCTTGGCGGCTGCATGAGAAATAACTTCATAAAAAGACTCGAAAAAGAACTGGGGAAAAGCCTCCCCGGTGAGCCTGCCCAGAGAAAGATGGCACCAAGGGTACACCGTGTTTTCAGAACCTCTGGAAGTGCAGGCAAAGCCGGTGTGCTGCTGCTTCTTTTTCCCCGAAAGGGGGATCTTCACATTCTTTTTATAAAGCGAACCGAATATCCCGGCCCGCATAGCGGACAGATAAGTTTTCCCGGCGGGAAAATGGAAGATGGTGATAAAACGGTTATATACACTGCATTGAGAGAGGCTGCTGAGGAGACCGGGACCGACCCGGACATGGTTACCGTTATGGGAACCCTCACGCCACTATTTATCCCGGTAAGCAACCTGGAGGTACTTCCGGTGGTGGGTTATGCAAGCCGGCAACCTCAGTTCATTATTGACCCCCAGGAGGTGGAATACCTTATTCCCGCAAGCCTTGGCGAACTGGCAGACAACAAGCTCAAAACAGAGGAGAAATTGAATGTCTCAGGGATTACCATCCGTGCCCCGGGATACCGTGTGGGAGGTGAATTTATCTGGGGCGCCACCGCCATGATCCTTTCCGAGTTTATGGAGCTGGCGGGTTTTGCTGGGCTAAATGGTCAGTAACAATGTTCCTGTAATGGTCGTAACGGTTCAGTATCTCGCCCACGTACCTGTATGGTTCATAGCCGCGGGCATACCCGTGCCTTACGACAGGATCGAGGAAGTAATCGGGATTTGACTTGTTGAGTATATAGTAATCCACGCTGCCTGTCCACCGGTCAGGGTCTTTGTCATACTTGCGGGCCAGGGCCCTGGCATCAAGAACATGTCCGAGACCGACATTATACGATGCAAGGATGAACTTGATACGTTCCTCCCTGTCGGTTATACGGTCACTCAGTATCTCGTCAAGCCATGCTATATACCTCACGCCCCCGCGGATATTCTCTTCCGGGTCATCCAGGTTCCTCACACCATACCGCCTTGCCGTTCCCGGCATCAGCTGCATCAGTCCCCGGGCACCTGCCCAGCTCTCAGCATCGTACCTGAAACGGGACTCCTGATAGATCATGGAAGCAAGCAGCCTCCAGTCCCATCCGATCTCCTCGCTGTACTTTCTGATGAGATCGTCGTATGGTGAAATCCTGCCACTGGTAAGCACATAGAAGTCGCTCTGAATTATCCTGGCCGAACGCTGGTTCCTGAAATATTTCGCATAAAGGAGCCGGTACTCTATAGTCGAACTGAAATTCCTTAGCCATTCGTTGATAGAATCCCTGAGCGTGTAATCTCCTTTCCGCACTGCCCATGCCAGGTTCTGGGTGAAACTTATAGCTGTGCCTATATCCAGGTTCTGATAATATGTCTGGTTTACCCTCGCAACATTCTCATCGCCTACCGTAATGTCAATCTCTCCCTCTGCCACCATGGTGATAAGCTGCTCTACTGCAATATCAACCTCTTTTATCAAAATGGTGTCGCCTATTTCATCCATAAGGTTCCTGAGCCTTGAAGCATAGGCCGAATTCTTCTGCACATGCACGGTTTTACCGGCAAGCTCGAGCGGAGACCTCACCATGTGGGTATCGAGCTCGGCAGCAGTCATATAGTGCCAGTCCGACGGCAACCTCTGTACAAGGACCTGCCTGGTCTGGCTGTGGGGAACCGTAAAATCGAACATCCTGCTCCTCTCCCTGGTTACTGTGAGGTTCATCGCTATAAGGTCGCACTCGTCTCCCATCAGGCAGCTGAAACTTTCATCCAGGTTATTGTTCACCACAACATCGAGCCTTACGCCAAGATGGTCGGCCAGCAGGTTGAGCATCTCATACTGGTATCCCATCGGCTCTCCCCGGTAAATAAAATAGTTGGTCGAGTTATAGTCTGTTATTGCCGTGATCCTGCCTCTCTCCGTATAATGGGGTATAATTGCTTCCTCATCTGTTACGGGAGGACCGTCACAGGCTAAAGTCATCAGGACCAGAGGCGCAAGAAAAGAAAAAAAAGTGTTGACTTTTTTCCTCCCCATGATAATATTTTTATATACTATACGAATATACAATTTTTTTTATATCCGCCTTCCGGCGGAAAGGAAAGTTAATAAACAGGTATCAGTTATAGAAAGACCAGGAAACCCCAAGCTTGAACATCCTGTGGTTCCTGGGATAATGCAGAACAGTAAAATAATCGGGGTAGATAAAACCGGCGTTCAGGTGCTCAACCTTGAAGAAACCCCTCAGTCTTTTATGCTTGAAACTGATAAAGGCATCGATATAGGGATAATTGCCGAACATGCGCTCGTCCTGCGGGTAAAATGCCGAGATTGCCGGCTGGTATGCGTATCCCTGGTAACGTGTGCTGTACCAGATGTCAAATCCTGCCTGCACTGTCAGCATACCGTCAATAAAGGAATGCTCGTACCAGGCCGACTGGTATACTGAGAGGTCAGGCAGGGGCAGCACCTCCTTGTTTCCCGAAACCTGGTATTCTGTTATATTCCTGAAGTGAAACCGCCAGAGGCTGAAATCCTTTTTCAGGCTTACATTCATTACCGGTATGACATCACCGTGCTGGCGCAGATTGGCGGTTCTGTCAAAATAGATGAAATTGTTAAGGAGCCTGAAGCTTACCGAAGCTTCAAGATCACGCCCGGGCATGAGCAGCCTGCCCCGGGCAACGCTTTCGCCGGTCCGCCTGAAATCATTGTTCCACGCGAAGTGATTTGAATAATAGGAATTCATGAAGAGGGAGGGTGTGATCTCCCTTTGCCTGACCGACGCCTCAAGAACCGACCTGTTCCTGCCCTCAAACAGGTCAAAACTGATGCCGGCATTCAGGTCATACTCCCCTGCCCTGCGCCCCTGGAAAAACAGGCTCCCCTCTCCCCATATTCCGAAAACATCGCCAATACCGCCCTGTGCAAGAGCTATCAGCGCGTTGCTTCCATACCTGTGTTCCCTCCTGTCAATAATGGTAAAGTCCGACGGTTCGGCCAGCAGAAAAGAGGCAGGCGGTTCAGTATGATCAAAATGGAAAATGGTGTCGGGCGGTACACTGTAGCTGCCCCTTTCAATTTCATTCTTAATACCGCCTCTTGCATTGAAGCTGACAATACCCCTGCTGAACGGCGGCAGTTCGACCATCACCTTGTTGGTAAGGGTTGCGTAAGCCACAGAATCGAATGTCCGTGAAGTGTTGATCAGAACTTCAGGATAAAAACCCGCCCCCGGGAAATTATCATCGTAAGTACGCCTGTACCGGTCATACCTTACAACATGGTAAAGACGGAGCCCTTCAAGCCATGAACCAGAACCGTTTTCCACAGTATCATTCTCTGTGTAAAAAAAAGGTTGCCAGGACTGGGAAATCAGAATGCCGTTATTGTTCACATAATTCCTTGCATCTATCCTGACCAGATGGTCTTCAGTTTCAAAATCGGGGTTGAGCAATGATGAAGGATCAGAAAGTCCCCCGTTCTCAAAAACCCTTGCCGAGTTGAGATTGAGGCTTGCATACAGCTGGTAGTTTTCAAGTTCGTAGCTGCCGAACAACGAAATGGCGTTGGTAACCGCATCCTGGTTCCGGTACTGGCCCTCTGAGTTGATATTGAAATACCTGAACCCCAAATTGAAATCGGGATTCACATTCTGGGTGTGCAGGATGTTGAGGATCTTCTCATTCTTGCCCCTTGGTCCGCCGGTTGAAAAATCTATCAGCGAAAACGGCCTGCGGGTATTGTAGTAACGGGTTTCGGATGATGACGGAAGATAGTGGATGAAAGGATCGATAAAAAAGAAATCTGACATGAGGCCGCGCCTGGTAAAGATATCGGGCATCGCTGCCAGTCCCATGTTCCCCAGGAAAGAGTATGCAATAGCCTCTTTGAAAAGAGGGCTGTGCACCTGGAAGGCGGTTGCCATCGTGTCGATCTCAACCCTCTCGGTCTCAGTAAACATGCCTGTAAGCCTCCATGACCGGATGATCTCGGGCTGTTCAGGCGGCACTGGCCGGTCTGACTGCTGTTCAGGTGGCACTGACTGGCCTGGCTGCTTTGCAGGCAGTACAATGGTCTGCATTATCAACAGGAAAAACACTGACAGTCTTATTCTGGACCCTGGCATGGAAAGATCAAAAGAGTTGTAGCTGATTTAAAATTCCAACAAAAGTAGTCAAATGGAACCAGAAAAAAAATCCCTGATCACCTTCAGCGGCAACCAGCTTCCCCGCCCGGACAGTAACACCGGCGCCTCAGAGCAGTCACAATAAAAAATCCCTGATCGCCGGAGGCAACGACCGGCTCTCCAGGTTGCTCTTTAATGCATGCGCTAGAGGGCAGTCACAATAAAAAATCCCGGATCACCTTTTAAAGGGTCCGGGATCATTTATAAAAGAAAGGCAACGACCTACTCTCCCGCTTTCGCAGTACCATCGGCGCTAATGGGCTTAACTTCTCTGTTCGGAATGGGAAGAGGTGGAACCCCATTGCTATAGTCACCTTAAAAAGTTCGCATGATTGTTTATCTCATGCTTCAATAAGATTGACATGCCGGATGAGCAAATAATTCAGTAACAGTAAACACTTAAGAAAGCTACCGGGTAATTAGTACTGCTCGGCTTTGACATTACTGCCTTTACACCTGCAGCCTATCAACGTCATAGTCTTTAACGACCCTTCATGGAAATCTCATCTTGAGGTGAGCTTCGCGCTTAGATGCTTTCAGCGCTTATCTCTTCCGAACTTAGCTACTCTGCGATGCAGCTGGCGCCACAACAGATCCACCAGAGGTTCGTCCGACCCGGTCCTCTCGTACTAAGGTCAGCTCCTCTCAAATTTCCTACGCCCACAACAGATAGGGACCGAACTGTCTCACGACGTTCTGAACCCAGCTCGCGTGCCACTTTAATCGGCGAACAGCCGAACCCTTGGGACCTTCTCCAGCCCCAGGATGTGACGAGCCGACATCGAGGTGCCAAACCTCCCCGTCGATATGAGCTCTTGGGGGAGATCAGCCTGTTATCCCCGGCGTACCTTTTATCCTTTGAGCGATGGCCCTTCCATACGGAACCACCGGATCACTATGCTCTACTTTCGTACCTGATCGACTTGTAGGTCTCACAGTCAAGCACCCTTGTGCCATTGCACTCTGCGCATGGTTACCATTCATGCTGAGGGTACCTTTAGAAGCCTCCGTTACTCTTTTGGAGGCGACCACCCCAGTCAAACTACCCACCAAACACTGTCTTCCGTTCCCGGAATTAGATTCCAGGCAAGCAAAGGGTGGTATTTCAAGGTTGACTCCACGACTCCTGGCGAAGCCACTTCATAGTCTCCCACCTATCCTACACATTACTTACCCAAAACCAATGTTAAGTTGCAGTAAAGGTGCACGGGGTCTTTCCGTCCCGTTGCGGGTATCCGGCATCTTCACCGGAATTACAATTTCACCGAGCTCATGGCTGAGACAGTGCCCAGATCGTTACACCATTCGTGCAGGTCGGAACTTACCCGACAAGGAATTTCGCTACCTTAGGACCGTTATAGTTACGGCCGCCGTTTACTGGGGCTTCAATTCAATGCTTCGCCTTGCGACTAACATCTCCTCTTAACCTTCCAGCACCGGGCAGGTGTCAGGCCTTATACTTCATCTTTCGATTTTGCAAAGCCTTGTGTTTTTGATAAACAGTCGCCTGGGCCATTTCACTGCGGCCCCGTTCACACGGGGCGTCCTTTCTCCCGAAGTTACAGGACAATTTTGCCTAGTTCCTTAGCCATGGATCACTCGAGCACCTCAGGATTCTCTCCTTGACTACCTGTGTCGGTTTGCGGTACGGGTACCTGATACCTGATGCTTAGAGGTTTTTCTCGGAAATATGATTACGGCCATTATCCGATTGTCCGAAGACGCTCGGTACTATCAGGTTCGACATTCTGAAGCTATTAACCCCAAAATATATCTACACCCTTCAACGTACTATTCCGTCAGTACGCAGACCTGTCACTCTTTCGTCACCCCTTCGCAGTATCAGCTAGTACAGGAATATTAACCTGTTGTCCATCGACTTCTCCTTTCGGATACGCCTTAGGCCCCGACTAACCCTGATCCGATTAGCGTTGATCAGGAAACCTTAGTCTATCGGTGGGCGGGTTTCTCACCCGCCTTATCGTTACTTATGCCTACATTTTCTTTTCCAGACGCTCCAGCAAACCTTACAGTTCACCTTCAACGCAGACTGGAATGCTCCCCTACCAAATAATAATAAATTATTACTTCCATTGCTTCGGTAATATGCTTATGCCCGTTTATTATCCACGCACAACCGCTCGACTAGTGAGCTGTTACGCACTCTTTAAATGAATGGCTGCTTCCAAGCCAACATCCTAGCTGTCAGAGCAGTCGCACAACGTTTAAACAACTTAGCATATATTTGGGGACCTTAGCAGATGGTCTGGGTTCTTTCCCTCTCGGCGCTGGACCTTAGCACCCAACGCCTCACTCCCGTGAAGCATGTCATAGCATTCGGAGTTTGTCAGGGGTTGATAGGCGGTGAAGCCCTCTAGCCCTATCAGTAGCTCTACCTCTATGACACTCGTACACGAGGCTGCACCAAAATGCATTTCGGGGAGTACGAGCTATTTCTCAGTTTGATTAGCCTTTCACCCCTACCCACAGCTCATCCAAAAGCTTTTCAACGCTTACTGGTTCGGTCCTCCATTCCGTGTTACCGGAACTTCAACCTGGCCATGGGTAGATCACAAAGTTTCGCGTCTACCCCCACTAACTATGGCGCCCTGTTCAGACTCGCTTTCGCTTCGGCTCCGGACCTGTGGCCCTTAACCTCGCTAGTGAGGAGTAACTCGTAGGCTCATTATGCAAAAGGCACGCAGTCACCACGATAAATCGCGGCTCCTACAGCTTGTAAGCGTATGGTTTCAGGGTCTCTTTCACTCTCCTGTTCGGAGTACTTTTCACCTTTCCCTCACGGTACTAGTTCACTATCGGTCTCTCAGGAGTATTTAGCCTTACCAGATGGTCCTGGCAGATTCACGCAAGATTTCTCGTGTCCCGCGCTACTCAGGATACTACCAGGTCACTTGCTCGGTACGTGTACGGGACTGTCACCCTCTGTGGTACACCTTTCCAGATGATTCTACTTAAAACAAGCAACCTTTATGTAGTCCTACAACCCCATGATTGCCGAAACAACCATGGTTTGGGCTGTTCCCCGTTCGCTCGCCACTACTTGGGGAATCACTATTGTTTTCTTCTCCTGCAGGTACTTAGATGTTTCAGTTCCCTGCGTTCGCCTTCCGCTTACACGGAATATCCCGCCTTCAACGGGATGGGTTTCCCCATTCGGAAATCCCCGGATCAAAGGTTATTTGCACCTACCCGGAGCTTATCGCAGCTTATCACGTCCTTCTTCGCCTCTGAGAGCCTAGGCATCCACCATACGCCCTTATTACTTTCTTAAATATT
>REEN01000045.1 GCA_007695015.1 Marinilabiliales bacterium | reverse complement strand
TCAGAAACCTGTCAGACAAACTATTTCTATTCAAAATATTAGCCACATATAATTATATTTACAAATATATATAGGAATATTGGAAATTTCAGAATAAATATTGCAAGTCCTTGTTAAATTTGCAGATTAATAAAAAGGTCCCTCATTAACAGGAACTAATTCCATAAGATGATGAAATACATATACAATATAACCACATCCGGGAAGCAGTCCGTGACGCCTCTTCCGGTTACCGCGTTCAGGATAGCGGTTTCTGCACTGTTCTTTGTCTTTCTGATAACCCTTCCGGTGCCGGTCAGACCTGCATGCTCCAATGCCGGCGGATATACAGTCGGAATTGCAAACGGGGCTACTAACGGGTTTACAGACATATCAGCCGGCAGCACCATCTCATCTGTCACCACGCCGGCAGCTCTTCCGGCCGGTAATAACCAGGCTTATCTTTACTACTTCTACTTTGTGCCCCGTTGTGATGAATGCCTGATACTGGACAAAGCACTCGGCGAATTACTGGACAAGCATTACCTGGAAGAAATTGAGAACGGACGGCTGATATTCAGAAGAATAAATCTGAGTGATCCTGACAGCCAGGAACAGGAAATTATCAGGGATCTGCGGG
This sequence comes from Marinilabiliales bacterium, assembly GCA_007695015.1. Taxonomy (NCBI): domain Bacteria; kingdom Pseudomonadati; phylum Bacteroidota; class Bacteroidia; order Marinilabiliales; species Marinilabiliales bacterium. The sequence goes on along the minus strand of REEN01000045.1, from coordinate 37,266 downwards.
TCAGGCGGCAACTGCTCCTCCTGGTTTCAGAAGAAGAGACGGTAAACCTTACAAGAGACGCCTTCCGGTTTGTTGAGCGTGATCCTGACCGGTTCGAACAATCTCTTATGAACTCCCTCAATGGTTTGCTAAGGTAACCGTTTGCCGGGCAGATATATTGTAAACAATTCCCGCTGAAACCCTGAAAGATGAGGTAAGCTGTGGCCCCTTAATATCATGGTAAAGGGGCATGTCTGCAAGCACCATGAGTGAGAGGTTCGGCGTAACTGCAGCACCGATGCCCGGGGAAGCAAAAAGCCATTGCCCTCCGATTGTTTCAACGCGATCGCCGTCAAGCATGTCAGTACCCTGGTACCGGTACCTGGTAAAACCGAACAGGTCCCAGTTAATCCCGGCATAAAAACTGTAACTGAGGCCTGCACTTGCCTGTATCTCATTGCCGAAATCGTAAACCCTGGAGCCCTGGTAACCGGTGTTTTTCCCGGCATAACGAAAAGTAACACCAGATCTGAGGTTGAGATTGGGAATGAACAGGTGTGTTTTGGAAATACTGAGCCAGGAGATACCGTCAAAAGAACCTGTACCGGGTTGTATTTCCATGCCGAACTCCTCTCCCTCTGAACCGGCAAGCCTGTAGCTTCCGGTCGGAAGTTTCGGACCTATCCCGGCAGCAACTTCCCAGCCACTCCAGGCAAGAGGGTTCATAAGCCTGTATTTGGCCATCAGTATGATGTCGCCGAACCCCCATATATAGTCAACCTGCCTGCTGCCGTCTATCCTCCGCGATCCGATCTCCTGTCCCGTATATGCACCCATCGCAGCAACAGACAGCCTCCGGCTTATCCCATAGTTGACCTCAAGTACACCGGTATGAATTACCCTGATCAGGTCATTGTTCTCAAGCCTTACAGTGCCATCATACAGGCGGTCCATATAATTGAAATCATATGCAAACTGCATCTGAAAATTACCGGGAGCTGCAGTACCCAGGCCCATTCTTGCTCCGGCAGTACCCATCCCGCCGGCTATTGCACCACAGCATGGTTGAGAATAAAGGCCAGTTTCAGCAATAAGCATCAAAAAGAATATGAAACAGAGGGTTCTCATAAAGCAATTTTTATAATTACAGGGTACTCTTTCCAGCCTCAAATATATATAAACATCTATACATTTCCATTATCATGCAATTCATCAACATTGACTATCCCGTTGATGATGGCATATACAATCAGTCCGGCGACGGACTTAATATTGAGTTTGCGGGTTATGTTCTTGCGGTGGGTTATGACTGTGTGGGGACTGATAAACAGCTCTTCGGAGATCTCTTTGTTGCTCAAACCCCTGGCCAGGAGCCTGACAACGTCTTTTTCGCGGCTGGACAATGTATCATCATGTACGGGACTGCCCGGTGAAGCGGGCCTGCTTAGCATAGAGTTGATTTTACCCCTGATCTTCAGGCCGGTATCACCTACCTGGATCACCTCATCAAACAGATCTTTTAATTCATCATCAATGAGGGTGTGGATAATCGCAGCAATCCTGAAGTAGCCCGGCTTAATTTCATATTTTCCGGTATTTTCACGATTATCTCCATATTCATTGCCGTCATCCGTATCAACTGCGCCTGACCCGTTCTTCCGGTCACGGTAACCGGCAAGCCACTGCTGCATTTCAGGATCAATCAGCGCAGGATTTATAACCAGCACATCAGGTTCAAGCCTTGTCAGGGAAGTTTTAAGTCTCGAGCTACAGGAAATTTCATGGATATTGTCAAACAGGTTGAAATTTCCGGTTATCTGGACCAACCCTTTCCTGATTATCTCAGACTGTTCTGCTATGAGAATGGTTTGGCTCATATTTCATTAATTACAAGGTGTTACCTGACCTGTTTTTCGAGCTGCCTGACAACAGGGATAAGGACCTTATCTTCAATCCTTGCATGGTTTATCAGGTCCTCCTCGAAATCAATCAGCTCGTTCAGCAACCTGATACGTATATACCGGTCTCCCGCCGGAGGAAAGTATTTTACGAGGAGATTCTTCAAATCAGACAGTTTCTCCTGGATATTGTCATGCCTCTCTTCAAATACATCTACCGAGTAGTCAATCTTCTCAAGAGGCAGGCGTGACTTGCCGTAAGCGGATATCCGTTCCATATAGGGGAAGGCCGTCTCATCCTCATACGCCAGGTGATCCCTGACCTCATCGATATACTGGTCGAAAAATTTTTCAAGCTGTAATACAGCAGGGTGATCGACCCTGTTTTTAAAGTTATTTATAAGTGACTGAAGGTATGGAATTTTCTCTTCAAGATAGTAATTGTGCGATTCAGCAAGGTAGCTGATCAGCATATCCACATCAACCCGCTTCAGCTGTTTGTCAGGGAAGTAATCAGGGTTGAGAAAGGTGTTGACCATCAACAAAAAAAACTGCAGGTCAACGCCTCTTTTCAGGCATACCTCTTCAACATTATGGTCGCCGAAACCAGGCTCGATACCGAACCTCGGGAATAAAACGAGCGCCCTCTTGTCGCTGTCAACTATATCGGAAAGCTTCATCTCTCCGGTAATCTTATAATTTATCATAAGTGTATCAGGTTATCAGGTGTGCTACGGCCACACATAATTGTACATATCTTGATATTTAAAAGCAAAGATAGGAATATCCTTCAAATTATATTGATAACAATAGTGTACATGTATTATTGTGCATGAATGGTAGGCAGATAAGTTTTCTTTGTATAATTTTGCATCTGCATACCTGAATTAATTTGAAGCGTGGATAAATTCACCCGGCACAAGGCACTTCTGCTCACGGCACTGATAATGTTCCCGTTTGTTTCACAAACGCTGCATATTATCTTCCATGACCACCATCATGATGCCGGCCATATTCATGGAATAGCTCAGGAAAGCAGTAATTCGTGTCCGGCACATGCAGGTTGTTGCAGCCATACCATCAGACACGGCCAAAAACATCATACGCTGGCCGGTACAGATAGAGCCGGCGAAAATGATACTCTCCATGAGCCGGTTTCACCTGTTTTTAACGGGCAGGAATTTACTCATTTGCATGAGGAGTGTCCTCTATGTGATTTTGAACTTGCAAAATTCAGCCTTGATTATTCCGTATATATCTTCTTTACTGAAGATATAATATCTGTAATATATCCTTTCTTTTACCGGGAGCCTGCCATTCTATATACAGGCAACCACAAACTGCTGCGTGCCCCTCCACTCCTCTCCTGAAAACATCTTACTCAAAAAATTCCTCACCACTTAGTGTAATTCTTCCAGTATAATGAGAAGGTTGCTATGCCTTGTGCTGGCATCTGGTATGTTACTTGCATACACAGCGGCACAGGAAAAGGTTTATATAAGGGGAAGGGTGCTGGACAGCGATCTGCAGCCCCTTTCAGGAGCCGTCGTTTCTGACGGGTACGGCATTCTTATTGCCGTTTCCGGCCCTGACGGCCGTTTTGGTTTTTCTGCCACTGCCGGCGACAGTCTGTATTTGTCGGTTTCGCACCTTGGCTACAGGGAAACTGTTGAAAAGATAGAGATACCGCAGGCGGATACGGAAATATTGATTGTCATGGAGCGGCAGCCCGGGGTTCTGCCTGAAGTAACCATCGTGAACAATTTCTCAGATTTAAGAAGAAGAAATGAGCCGGTTACTACCGAAACGGCCGACAGGGTTTATCTTGAGATGAACAGGGGAGGCAGCCTGATGACCTCACTGTCGGCCATACCAGGTATCAGTTCGATAGAGATCGGGTCAGGACACTCGAAACCACTTATCAGAGGTTTGGGTTTCAATCGTATAGTGGTGGTTGAAAACGGCATAAGACATGAGGGGCAACAATGGGGAGCGGATCACGGACTGGAAATTGACCAGTATGCGGTTGAGAGGATAGAGGTAGTTAAAGGTCCCGCTTCGGTATTGTACGGATCAGATGCCATAGGCGGGGTGCTGCGTATTCACCAGGACCCGGTACCTGCTGCCGGCACCCTTTCGGGGAGTATAGAGCTGACCGGCAGAAGCAACAATAACCTGATTGGCGGTTCGGCCTGGCTGGCGGGAAGGAGTAAGCGGTTTTTCATTACATCACGCTTTACAGCTCTGGACTATGCCGACTACAGGATACCGGCTGACAGCGTCGAAATTTATTCGTACCACGTAATGCTGAATGACCGGAGGCTCAGGAATACGGCGGGAAAAGAGATGAATCTGCACGCTTCGGCCGGGTATCTTGTTCCGGGTTTATTAGCGCGGTTATCTGCCTCGGCCGTAACCAGCAGAAGCGGCTTTTTTGCCAATGCGCACGGACTGGAGCCCAGGAGGGTGGATACTGACCTGTATGACGAGTCGGACAGGGACATTCTGTTTCCGTCACAGAATGTAAGCCATCTCAAGTTGATGGGACATACTACCTGGGAAAAAGGCATATACAGGCTGGAAAGCGAAGCTGGTTACCAGAAAAACTTCAGGCAGGAGAATAACCATTATGTAAATCACGGTTATATGCCGGCTGTTTTTCCCGGTACTCCAGACGGGCCGCCCCACCTGGAGAGGGAGTTCGAAAAAGATATTTTTTCGCTTAATGTCAGGAATTTCTTTGAGGCTGGTAACCGGCACAGTGTTTCACTGGGACTCAATGCAGGGTACCAGGATAACAGCACGGGAGGGTACGCCTTTATTATTCCTGATTTCACGCAATTCAATACCGGCGTGTACCTTTATAACAGGATAAATACAGGCAGGCATACAAGTCTGCACACGGGGATAAGGTACGATTACGGGAGGGTGCAGACCCGGGAGGACGTGGACTGGTTCGCTACTCCCGTTGAGAACCCTGGAACTGGTGAGTATGAGGAGGTGTTTCTTACGAGGGCGGAAGCTCTTGACAGGGAATTCGGCAGTCTCAGCCTGTCGGCAGGTTTTATCTACAGTGGCAGCAACCTTTTTCTGAAGGCAAACGCCGGCAAAGGGTTCAGGATGCCAACTCCGAAAGAGCTTGCGGCAAACGGTGTCAACTACCACTATTTCAGATATGAAAAGGGCGACAGCTCACTTGATGCCGAGGTGTCCTGGCAACTGGATCTGAATGCCGGCTATGATGCAGGTGATTTTCGTGCAGAGGTGAGTCCGTTTGTCAGCTATTCGCCGGATTATATTTACCTGGACCCGACATACAGGCATGATTTTCTTTACGGAGCGGGCAACCAGATATTTGAATATGTTCAGAATGAGGTGTTGAGGACCGGAGGGGAAGTGAGGCTGAGATACAGGCCGCTGCGCTTCCTTGTTGCAGAGCTGACTGGCGACTACATTTATGCTGAGCAGCTCTCGGGAAACAAAAAGGGATTTACCATACCCTTCTCCCCTGCTCCGTCTGTAAGGCTGAATCTGTTATATTCCCCGAAAGGGAAAGGCCTATTAAATGACCCGTATGCAGGAGTTGAATTGGTGTATACACTCAAACAGTCAAGAATAGTACCCCCTGAAAAGGAGACTCCGGCTTATGAGCTTCTTCACCTTTCGGCAGGAGGGACTTTCAAGTTTAACAACACGGAGCTGGATATCAACATAAGGGTTCAGAACCTCCTGAACAGAAAGTACTTCAATCACGTAAGCTATTACAGGCTGATAAATGCACCCGAGTCCGGCAGGAACTTTATTTTGTCGGTTAAGGTGCCGTTATCCGTCGCAAATTAGCATGATTTTAAAAATGATTTTACTAACAAACTAAATTCAATAGAGATGCAAAACAGAATATCAGATATGACAAGATTCTTTATAATACTTGCAATCACAATGGCTGCAGTTTCATGCGAGAAGGATGAAATAAAGATGCCCGAGATCCGGAATTTTGAACTGGGCCATGATAACAGCAAGACGGTCCATGCAGGCAGTGAACTTCATATTGATGCCGATATACGGGCTGAAAACGGGATAGATGTTATCGTAATAGAGATCCATTTTGAAGGGTATCACAAAAAAACCATCATTATTGGCAATGGCGACCACCATCATGAATGGGAAGTTGATATAACCATGGACAAGTTCAGGGGCCTGAAAAATACCTCATTCCATGAACATATTGATGTGCCGGCAGACGCCGAACCCGGCGAATACCATTTCCATTTTAAGGTGATCGACATGGAAGGCTACACGGCTGAAATTGAAGAAGACCTTGAGGTACTCGAACCGGCTGCAGGGTAACTGTGAAGCGGCATAAGCGTGCAGAAAACTCTAAATTAGTGATTATGGATTGGTACAACAAACCGATTAATGGCAGATGGATCTCAGTTATTTGTCTTGTGGTTTCAGTAATAATTGCGTCGTGCGAAAAGGAAGAAAAGGACACTGAGTTACCTGTCATAGATATGACCGGTGCAAACCATTTTCCCCAAAACTGTGATACGGTCTATATTGGCGAAGCTTTTAGATTCAGTGCCCGTTTTACTGACAATTTTGAGCTTGGCTCCTATTCAATAGACATTCACCACAATTTTGATCACCATTCGCATAGTACTGAAATGTCCGATTGTCCGATGGATCCCGTTAAAACACCGGCAAACCCCTTCCTGTTCATAGAGCAGTTTGACATTCCTGAAGGGAAAACCGGGTATCAAGCTGAACAGGAGATCATGGTGCCTGAAGGTGTTGATGACGGGGACTATCACCTGATGGTCAGGCTTACCGACAAAACGGGCTGGCAGGCTATCAGGGGTATAAGCATCAAGCTGGCTGTCAGGCCATGACGGGGAAAGGCTCGTTGTGGGGGCCGGCACCTCGATGGAGAGCGGCACTGTGATGAAGAGCAGCACCGTTTAAAGGGTCAAAGCTTTTATGGGGGCCGGTGCCTTGATAAGAACCGGCCCCTTTATGCCAGACAATGTCATTCAGGCGATGAGGTGTTTGTGTATTATCAGAAGATGAATGGTACCGCCTTCTCGCCTGCATATATCCCGAAGGTGAGGTAGTTCTCTCCCGGGGGAAGGGGACAGGTGGCGTATGGTGAGAATGCGCAGGGCGGATTGTACGCCTTGTTGAAATCCAGATATACGTAGCCATCTTTATCAGGCCCGTCTGCATAAAGAAAACGCCCTCCGCCATATGTCTCCAAACCATTGGTTTCATCGGCAAAGATTACGAACAGCCGCTCCCTGCTCCCGGTCGGATAGAGCCTGACATTTTCTCCATCCATTTCAAACTCGAGTACTCCCGGCACACTCTCCCTTGATATCTCTCCCAGCACGTCGGGCACATTGATCGTCATATCCTTTTCCGCTTCAATAAATTTTGCACGTATGATCCATTCTTTGTCCGCTGCAAACCTTTCGATCACCTGAAGGGAATCGAGCCTTGGATGGATATAGTCCCGCAGCCTTATTCCAACTCTTTCACCCCGGCTTATAATAAAAAAACCAAGGGAATCGACTGTCAGAAGTCCGGCATCGCTTCCCTCTCCGAATATAACAATATTGCCGTCAACAGCACTTCCGTCAGCGCTGATGCTGACTCCTGCAGCAGGAGCAAAAGAAACATTCCCGTCATCCAGGGTCATGCTCCCGATTTTTTCCGGCCCCCTCGGAAAAACAATAGTATTGCCCGATGCCGACCCTATGGTGTTCGTACCCTCGCGAAGCCAGAAAAGTCCCGCCAGGTTTGCCCATCCGGTGGGGGACTTAAGATTGTGCAACCTGGCCGAATCCCATTCGGCAATATGCCGGGCATACTCAGATTGACTCATGTCTTTCCCGCGGCTGACGGATAAGAAAAGGAATACAACCGCAGAAAGCAAAATTATATTTCGTAACATATAAATTTCCTGTTAAGTATTGAATTTATCTTAATCCAATGATTGCTAACAGGTACAAAATTACCCATTTTAAAACAAAATATAAACAAACGTTGAACATAAATATCCATATATGTGTTTATTATATTAAACAAATTTAAATTGCGTTACCACCCTAAACCATAAAGTCTATGAAAGCTGCAAACTACCTCAGATCACTTATTGTTTTACTGTCGGTCACCTTCTTCCTGGCAGCATGCGAGAAAGAAGAGATGATGGATCCTGAAAATATCAGTTCTGAAATCCTGGCACCTGATGTAACAGAAGCACCTGTAATAACCATTACCAGATCACCGGAAGACGGGCAGTCTTTCATGAAAGGCTATACGATCAATATTGCGGGGACTGTAAGCCATTCAACTGCTGTTGCGCAGTTGTATATCGGACTGGTACGGGGTAACTCTGAATTATCCGACGCAGAGATTAATTCTCATAATTCAATAACCATGCTTAACCAGACTGAGTTTGAGGATCCCGGCCTTGTTGATTTTGATGCAAGAATTGTAACCGGTGCAACTTACGACAATGACAAAACACCCAAAGAGCTAACCGGAGACCTTGAGTGGCTGGATATGGAATATTTTATTATCGTTAAAGCCAGAGCTGCTTTTAACGGACCTACTGAGATTTCTCAAAGATTCGTTATAAATATCGAAGGGTGTGAATGTGAAGGCTGAAAATGCCCCCGGGATACAGTCTCACAAATTGTTGCAGCCGCCGGCAACAATATTGCAGTCATTTCATTCTCTCTCGAAAGCAAAAGTAAATTCGGGGTTATGAGTACGCGCGTTTTGCATTATTGAACCGGCCATGGCAACGATCTCAGGATGCATGGGGGCGATATCGTTCTCCTCTCCCGGATCGGCCGCAAGGTCGTACAACTCGATGGGAGCATCCGGGTTGTTGCCCATGTTCAGGCGGACTGCTTTCCAGTTGCCCATCCTGACCGCCTGGCGGCCTCCGTGCTCATGGAACTCCCAGTAAAGGTACTCATGCTCCTCCTGCACACCTTTTCCTGTTAACTCGGGGACCATAGAAATACCGTCGGTATCATCGGGGACTTCAATACCGGCCAGTTCGGCATAGGTTGGCATCATATCCCAGTAAGCAGAGATGTGTCCGCTTACCGACCCTGCCTCAACCACACCGGGCCACCAGGCGATGAACGGGACCCTTATACCGCCTTCATAGAGGTCACGTTTCTGTCCCCTGAGTCCCCCGCTGCTGTCAAAATATTCCGGGTCGGCGCCTCCCTCTGAATGGGGCCCGTTATCGCTTGTAAAGATCACAAAGGTGTTTTCTCCAATTCCAAGTTCCTGTACCAGGTCAAGTATTTCCCCCACCTGCCGGTCCAGCCTTGTTATCATCGCGGCAAGGACCGCTCTTGGCTCATCCTGCGAACAGTAACCGAAAAATCCGGGTGCAAGATGAGACCTGTCCGCTCCATAGGGCACTCCTTCCCAAGGGGTCTCCTCAAACCTGCCCCGGTACATTTCAAGGATATCGTCTTCAGGCACAATAAGCTCAGCATGAGGAATAAGCGAGGGCACAAAAAGGAAGAAACTGGTATCGGCGTTATCCCTGATAAAATCAAGTGTCCGGTCGTGAATTACATCAGGTGCAAAGGTAACAGTATTGTGCCAGTCGTTGCCTTCCAGATAGTATTTGCTGTCATTATCCCATATATACTCCGGGTAGTAGCGGTGGGCGAAACGCTGGCAGTTGTACCCGAAAAACAGATCAAAACCCTGGTTCAGCGGATCTCCTTCAGAACCCGGATAACCAAGACCCCATTTCCCGAAAGCGCCGGTCACATATCCTGCCTCTTTCAAAAGCGATGGGATGGTGACGGTGCCTGCCCTAAGCGGAAACTGTCCCTCGGGAAGTATTTCCCTGTTACCGCGTATCTGGGTTTTACCGGTATGAAGGCCTGTCATGAGCGACGACCTGGCCGGGGCCGACACTGTGCTTCCCGAATAGTGCTGTGTAAAGAGCATACCCATCTCCGCCATCCTGTCAATATTGGGTGTTTTAATATGCTCCTGCCCGTAGCATCCCAGGTCCCCGTACCCGAGGTCATCGGCTACTATATAGATAAGGTTGGGGCGGACAGGCAAGCGGGCCTTGTCACCTGAAGGCCCGCATGAAACCATGTGAGCTGCCGGCATTACCACGGCGGCGGCAAGTGCGCCATACTTAACCACATTCAACGCTGATGAGTTGTACAACGGGTAATGTCCATTAGTAGAAACCCGGCTGGTGTTATCCCTGTTAATAACCATTTCAATGTCTTTTTAAACTGCTATCTAATTCAATGACATTTATCTTTTTATTTTCCCAAAGTCCTGCGACCCCAGGGTGGCAACTGAATACGATCATCTGCCTTTCTGTACAGAATTTATGAAGCAAACCGGCCATCCGTGCCACCCGGTCAGGATCAGAATTTACAAGCACTTCGTCCATGACCAGGGGAAGGGGCTCGGACTGCTTTTCGTATTCTTCAATGAAACCCAGCCTCAGGCAGATGAGCAGCTGCTCCCTGGTCCCCCTGCTAAGTTCACCGATAGCCTTGTACATCCCTTCCCTGTGGTAAACACGCATCTCCTTTGAATCAGCAGATACCTGCAGCCTGGCATATTCACCTCCGGTAACATCTGAAAAATAACCGGCTGCACTGCTTATTACAGCAGGCTGCTTTTCCTCTTCATAGCTGGTCTTTACACCGGTAAGAAGTTCAATGGCCATGCGCCCCGCCAGCCAGTCCCCGACAGCCTTGCCCAGCATGGTTTTCCCTGTTTCAAGAGCTGACAAAAGCGAGGCCATATCACTCTCCTTTTCAATACGGGCTATCTCGGCCGTGATCTCTCCGCTTTTAACATTAAGCTGCCTGATAGCGGCATCAAGTTCCGAAACGGCTAGTTCCAGCTCACGAACCTCAGCCTCAGTCTCTTCTTTGCTTCTGCCGGAGAACCACTCCACGACCTCTTCAAGCCGTCCTGACCCCATAATGATTTCTATGTTATCTGCTGTCCTGTCCCTCTCAGCGGTCAACTCCCCTATTCGCTCGTTTAACCGGTGTTTCCGGCTGAAATCTTCAGGATCTTTGGCCCCTGCAGCATCCAGTAACCGGGCTATCTCTTTTTCAGTGGCTGCAACTCTTTTCTCAATAGCATCGATCTCTTTAGTCCTCCGCTCCAGCTCTTCGCTATACTTCTCCTTCAGTTTACGCTTTTCGTCAGCATCCTTGAAAATTTCTATTATCCTGCTGGCGTGAAAATCCATACTTCCTTCCGCTACAGCATCGATGCCGGCGACAGGAGCAACCGACATTACAACCTTTTCATACTCATCAATAAACTGTTTCCTCTCCTCCTGTTTAGCTTCCGTTTCCCTTATGCGTTCAAGTATTCCGGCTGCATTATCAATTTCATCCAGTACCCGCAATGCGGTCCCTGCCGGAATAGTTCCCTTTATTCCAATTCTGCCCGACATGTATTCATTATACAGGGAGATGATCTTCTTCTCCTGCTCCCGGAGTTGATTGACCTCATCAGAAGGATCTGCATCCGGTCTTCGTGACATTGCCATCCTGCTGCCGGCAAGGACAGCCAACGCTGCCAAAACAAGAGCCCCTCCTGCAACATGAACAGAATAATAAAATGCAGGTATGGCAGCTATTAAAAGTACCGCCGATATCAGCACCGCTATAATACGGATATCCCGAATGCTCAGTCCCCGCCGGTTTGCGCCGGCTAGTGCCTCAGCCTTAATAATCTTGTTTCTTACCTCTTCAAGATCTGATATAAAAGAGCTTATGGCAGACCTGTGAATATCTCCACCACTGATATCGGTTATTGTTTCCGGTGTCCATGACCGGTCTATTCCCGTTACCAGTCCGTTCAGCCTGTCTTTGAGTGCGGAAACAGAAGTGGCTTCTTTCCTGTAATCAGTGACCAAACCAGTATACATAGACAGGTTGCTTTTAAGGTATTCAACCCTGCCCGTCTCATTAACAATTTTACTGTTAAATTCCGTCCCTGCAACAAGATCCTTTAGCTCATCAATGCCCATGTTCCCGGCTTCCCCTTTAATGAGAGCATGCAGTCTGCCGGCATACTCTTCTTTCCTTTCCTCAAGTTTTCCCATCAGCTCCATTCCCCTTTCCGGCCATGGAAGCGGCCCGGGCAGTTTTTCCAGCTCCGCTGCTGCCTTCAGGTACCTTACACAGCTCTCGTGGCATTTGAGAAGGTTCCCGGCTCTGCCGGCAGCTGCCGTTTTCTCCCTGGCCAGTTCCTGCACCCGGCCTGCCTCCCTTTGGGTCCTCTCGAGCTCTTCCTTTAGCTCCCTTCGCCTGGGCAAAAGTGCCTGCCTGGATGCTATCTCCTCCTTAAGCCCGCCATTGCTTTTCAATATTTCACTGATCATCCTTCCCCTGCCTCCCGGCTTATGTACCTTGTCAATGCGGCTTCTGATCCCATCCTCTAAATCTGCCAGCGATATATCACCCAGACCCATGCCAATGCTGAACATCCTGTCCTCCACGCCGGACTGGGTAAGAGATTCAAGACTAACCAGCTCATCGAGTGTGAAGGCATACACCTTATTATAGATAGATTCATTTGTATTCCCCAGCAACCGGCTCAGTACGCTTTCACTTCCAAACTCCTGTCCCCCGGTATATACCGATAATTGTCCGTTTCCTTTACGGTCAACCACCAGCTCATCGCCCGTGGCCAGGGTTGCAATGATCCTTCCCCCGTGGCCTCCCCCCTTTAAAGGAGCCATTCTCTGGTCCCTGTAATGCGGGTACCCGAAAAGCGTATACCTGAGAAACCGGTGAAGCGTACTCTTGCCCGCTTCATTCCTGCCAAGTATCACATTGACCCCCTGTTCCAGTCCCTGCAGCCTGAAATCACTGTAAATACCAAAACCGTCAATATGTATTTCCCTTATGTGCATTCATTATGATTAATATTCAACCTGTCTTGCCGGCGGTTCATTGTCCGGGTCGTTCCGGTGTTTCATTTCCCGGCCCGCACCGGCATTATTGCCCGTCTCACACCGGCGGTTCATTGTCCGGGCCACCGGCAAGCCTTTCCAGCAATAACCATTTTGCCCTTTCAAGCGCATCACGTTTATCCTGCATGGACAGTTCGCCTGTCTCCCTGAATATGCGGGCAGCAGGCAGCTCATTGACAATCTTCTCAACCAGCCCTTCAAGTCTTGCCTCATCAGCCTCGTAATGCCTGATGGTGCGTACCAGCTCGCCGGTAAAATCTTTCCCCCCGGCAAGTTTTTCAACATCAACAGGAAGTGAAGTCAACAGCTCGATACTGTCAACAAACAGGAAATGTTCGCCTTCGCCGTACCTGCTGTTGAGCTCTTCGGCCATCTGTTCAGTTTCTCCGCTGCGCATCAGCCTCCGGTGCAGTTCAGTACGGCCGGTAAGCCGTATTCTGACCATGAAGCGCCCCGCCTCCTGCAAATGAAAAACCTTATCCAGCTCAGCGCCGATCAGGTCATTCATATCATATAAACTATCCACTCCGTTCAGGTCTATATCAACCTCCTCAAACCTGATATGATGAACGGGCACAAACCGGGCCTCAGGCTTACCCCCTTCTTTCATCTCAACGAGATAGCAACCCCTGGAACCTGTTTCACCAAAATCCCTTCCCTGCGGATTCCCGGGATAGACTACCAGCGGGTCCCGGCTCAGAACCCTGTGTTTGTGGACATGGCCCAGTGCCCAGTAATCAAAGGTAGTCTCCAGCAGCTCACCAAGCCTGAAAGGTGCATATTTCTCATCATATCCAACAACATCAGCCATTCCGTGCAGCATAGCAATCGATACAGGTGCGGCACCCCCTGTTTTTTTGTATAGGGGTACAAGGCTCTCCCTTATATGGCTTGAACCGTAGCTGATCCCGTAAATGTCGGCCGCCGGCTTACCGCCCCTGGAGAAGGTAATCTTTTCAACGTGTGATGATCCGAAACGGTAAACACCTTCCGGCAGAACAAAGCTGCTGTCCCATGCACCCAGGTGGTCGTGATTGCCGCAAATGAAATAGACGGGAATATTTTGTTCCGTTAACCGCTTAAGTTCATCCAGGAATTTTATCTGTGCAGCAAGGCTGGCATTCTCGCTATCGAATATATCGCCGGCGACAAGCAGGAAATCAACCTTCTCGTTGATGCAAAGGTTAATTATACTGACAAGGCTGCGGTAGGTGGCATCCCTCATCCTTTCAGCCAGCGAGGGGTTCCACGTGGCAAGGCCCTTGAAAGGGGTATCAAGGTGCAGGTCGGCGGTATGAACGAATTTTAATTGTTTCAATGTTGATTTTGTGCTATATTGGTTGCTCATTCAGAACCGGCATATAATTGCAACTAAAATATATATTCTCTGCAAGATTAACCACCAAATCAACGCTTAAATATCAACAATATGGACAGGAGGAAATTCATAACACGTACAGGAGCCGCAGCAGCAGGCGCATTATTTGTAAACCCGGTCACAGCCATGACCCCGCCGGCAGGCTCTTCGGCGACCAGGAAGAGACTCGGACTGGTGGGAACGGGTGTCAGGGGCATCGGAATGTTCGGAAGGGATCTGTTAAGGGACTATTCTGATTATGTTGAACTTGTCGGGCTGTGCGACATAAACCCGGGCAGGCTGAGAGTGGCAAGCGAAGCAATAGGCGCCGGCTGTCCCACCTTTACCAGCCTTGAAGAGATGATAAGAAGGCAGAAGCCTGAAACACTGATTGTGACAACAGAGGATTCATCCCACCATGAAGTGATAATCAAGGGGATGGAGATGGGTTGTGACATCATAACAGAGAAGCCGCTTACCATTGACGAGAATAAGGCCCAGGCGATCATAGACGCCGAAAGAAAATACCGCAAGAGGGTGATAGTCACTTTCAACTACCGTTATCCGCCCTACCGTGCAAAAATGAAAGAACTGATAATGGACGGGATGATTGGCGATATAAGGTCGGTTGAGTTTCACTGGCAGATTCACCATGCGCACCTTCAGCAGTACATGATGAGATGGCACGGCGAGAGCAACAGGGGTGGCACACTCTGGGTGCACAAATCAACCCATCATTTTGACATGGCCAACTGGTTCATCAACTCAGAGCCGGCCCGGGTGCAGGCATTCGGCGCACTCGAAAGGTTCGGGAGTAAGGGCCCCTTCCGGGGGAAGAACTGCAGGAACTGTGCCTACACTTCTGAATGCCCGTACTACTGGAATATAAATGAAAGTGACTACCTGAAAAGGCTTTATGCCGACAATGAGCATTACGACGGCTACATAAGGGATAATTGCGTGTTCAGGCATCAGATAGACATACATGAGAAACACTCGGCAATTGTGGAATATGCCAATGGTGCCTACCTCAACTATTCGCTGACTGCAGACACCGATTTCGACGGTTACTGGATAGCCTTCAACGGAACCAAAGGGAGACTTGAGGCCAGGGTCCTTGGATACCCGCGAAAAGACCACGTCGACCTGGTGTTCACTCCTGTAGGCATTTATAACAGCCGCCAGTCCGAGATCATCAGGGCTGAATTTGCAAGAGGCGGCCACTGGGGCGGCGATCCGATCATGAACGACAAGCTGTTCAAGGATCCTGACATGCCTGATCCGCTGGGACAGCAGGCAGGAGTAAGGGACGGGGTGATGTCAATCCTGATAGGCGTTGCGGCAAGAAAAAGCATCGCAGAGAAAAGGCCTGTTGATATTGCCAGCCTTACCGACCTTGAACCTATGGCGGTAAAGCCTGCCGGTCACTGATTACCACCCTGCCAGTCGACCTGCCTGATAAAAAGGTCTTCATAGCCGAGTTCACGTAATCTTCCGGCTTCACTTTCCGCCTCATCGCGGCTTGAGAAGAGTCCGTAAGAATACCTGTAAAGCCCGTCATTCCCCCTGATGCACATCACCTCGTCAAGGTTGCTGAAATGGCTGCCATCGAGGTAATTGTTCATTGCCATTAGCTGGATCGTGTAATTGGGAACGATATTGTTGATACGTATGAAAGCTTCAGGGTATCCTGTATCACGTAACTGTGTAAGTACGGGAAGGGCCTCTGCTTCGGTACGGTAATAACCTGTTATCAACCTGTTTATGCCATCCCTGTCATAATGAATAATAACGCCAGGTCGGGCACCTGCAAGGTCGGCGCTTACGGGTTCAGCAAGTGCCAGGAACTGAACACTGTAGCTCCGGCCTTCGGCAATATGGGCCGGTAATACCGAAGGCACCCTCAGGTCATCAATGTCAGGTTCATAAAGATCAGTTTCATCAGCGGGATCAAAGGTATCGACGGGATCATAAATTCCGGCAATATCGGGTTCAGGAGCCGGGTCATGAGGCACCGGGTCATATTCCGGATCAGGTACATCCATAACCACGGGCGGGGTATCACCAACAGGTTCGCCGGCGGCTTCGTCAACAGGTCTGGCCTCATCGGCTAGCAGCCTTTCCTGCACCGGTTCTGCCGGTTCATCCTTTGCTCCAAGGTGTGCAAACACAGCCTCCGGTTCCGTCATGGTCACCCGGTGTATATCACTTCTGCCAATTCCGTTCTCATCATGCAGTGAAACATATCCTGACCGGCCGTCACCAACGGGGAACCAGAACAGGTTATCACCTGCATCATTGACTGGGTAGCCCAGGTTGTGAACAACAGCCGGGTTCTCAAGGTCAACGTAAAAAACATCATACCCCCCCATGCTGTTATGCCCCTCGGAGCTGAAGAACAAAAACCTCCCGTCGGTGGTTACAAAGGGGGTCTCTTCGTTGAAGGACGTGTTGATTGAAGAGCCCATGTTGACCACATCCCTCCACCGTCCACGGCCGTCGAGAGTTGCCCGGTATATATCAAGTCCCCCAAACCCTCCTGGCCGGTCACTGGTAAAATAGAGCCTGCTGCCGTCGGCGCTCACCGAGGCGTGTGTCTCATTGTGCCTGCTGTTTACGGGCCTGCCTATACTCCTTGCCCTGCTCCACTCTCCGTTCTCAAAACTACTGGTATAGATATCTGATGCATCGGGCACGTAATAGACAAGGTACAATTCATTGCCATTGTAGGAGATACCTGTTGTCATCAGGAAATCCCTTCTGAGATGCCTGGTTATGTTTACCGGTCTTCCCCATTCATCGCCTCTCCTGCGGGAAACAAAAACATCAAAACCTCTTTTAGATATGCGTGTAAATGCCATGGTTGTGCCATCACCTGAGATGACAGCATTCACATCGGCATCGTTGCTGTTGATACCTCTTCCGAGATTCTCCTGATCCACCGGATGTGGTCTTGCGGTAAATCCTTTAAGATTATCAATGCTCTTAATATACTGGCCGGCAAGCCTGTACCCCTCATCATCTTCCGGCATCATGCCGCGGTACCTGTTATAGGCTTGAGTAGCCGCTTCAAACCGGTTGGCACGCTGATAGGCTTTTCCCAGGAGAAGCCACACCTCGGGCGGGGACCTGTCCTCCCGGAGCGAAAGGACATCTGCTTCAGCAGAGGAGTTGGCTGAGGCCTTTTCCAGGTAAGTAATGGCATCTTCAAGATGTCCCTCTGCATTAAAGTAACAGTATCCGATCCTGAACTTTATGTTTGCATTTCCGGGCAGTTCATTGAGTATCCTGATGTAATTGGCGGCGGCATCGGCATAGAGCTTGTTCATGATCATATATCCTCCATCCTGATCCAGCATATGAATCCTGTTCCAGTTCTGCGCCGCAGGTTCAATTAACCGTACAAGCAACAATATAGCCAGCAACCCGGTTCTGAGCATCCTCTTTTACTCCCTGTTTCCTGTTTGATCTGCAAATAATAACAAAAATAGGTAAAGACCAAAAAAAACCGGTATAATAAATACCGGTTTATGAACAGGTGAGGGTCAGTAGCTCTTTTCAATGTTCCACACGAACGCCCTTACACCAACCTCCTTGTTTATCTCATCGAGTTTCCTGACACAGTCAAGCAGCTCATCAACCATATCATCGGGTATGATGGTCATTA
Source organism: Marinilabiliales bacterium (assembly GCA_007695015.1). NCBI lineage: Bacteria > Pseudomonadati > Bacteroidota > Bacteroidia > Marinilabiliales > Marinilabiliales bacterium. The sequence goes on along the minus strand of REEN01000045.1, from coordinate 19,357 downwards.
CTGCCGAATTGAGCTCCGGCCAGGTATGGGTTCCCATGCGCGGCTCGCCGGTGTCTGATCCCCGGCCCTTCACCTCGCTCCACCAGGTAAAACCATTAATTTTCAACCTGTCAAGTATGAATTCAACTCTTTCGCTGTTCGCCTGGTTAAATATTATCATTACAGCCTTCATAATATCCGGTTATTTGTCCTCACAATTAAGAAAAGTAAATTTATTCCTGATCTTCTGCAGCTTGTCCCTTTCACCCCTGCGGGAGAAGATACCGTATACTACGGGGACAAGTATCAGGGTTACCGCAGTCGAAAACAGCAGTCCCCCGATCAGCGTAATTCCCATCGGACTCCATATTTCCGAACCTTCGCCCCGGCTGAGTGCAAGAGGCAGCATGGCCATCATGGTCGTCATAGCAGTCATCAGCACCGGTCTGAGCCTTAACCTGCCCGACATGGCTATTGCCTCGTTGAGGGCATGTCCACGGTCACGCATCAGGTTAATGTAATCAATAAGCACAATGCCGTTCTTGACCACTATCCCTATAAGAAGCACCGCCCCAAGTCCCGCGATAACGCTGAGTGTGGTATTGGTTAAAAACAGGGCCAGCAAAACACCTGTAAAGGAAAAGGGAATGGAGAACATTATCACAAACGGCATTACGAAGGATTCGAACTGGGATGCCATGACAAGGAACACCAGGATGAGACTTATCAGCAACAGCAAGCCAAGATCCATGAATGAATCCATCATATCCTCATAGGCACCGCCGACATTTACCAACACCCCGGGTGGTATCTCAGTAGAGGAAACTATAGAGTTGATCTCAGAAGCAAGGTCACCCAGTGCTATTCCCGACGGTACAGCCGAAACAGTCACCACCCTATCCCTTCTTTTCCTTTCTATATTTGGTGGGTTCCAGTATTCCCGCACCTCGCCCACCTCGGCAAGCCTTATCTTGTTGCCCATCGGATTGGTAATGGTAATTGCTTCAAGATCTGAAACCGAACTTCTGAACTCCTCACCGTACCTTACAATTATGTCATACTCCTCGCCCTCTTCCCTGAATATGGAGGCTGTCATACCTGCCACCCTGTTGCGGATGGCAGATGAGACCATTGCAGTGTTCAGCCCGTTCTCAGCAAGCTTGTTCCTGTCCAAAACTACCTGGAGCTCAGGTCGCTCATCCTTACGGCTGATCTGAACATCCTCGGCACCGGGAATAGCCTCTATTTTGGAGTGTATCTCATTGGCAAGTCTGGTTGTAACCTCAAAATCGTAACCGAATATCTCGACATCGACAGTAGTGCTTCCCATACCTCCTCCCCCGGCAGTCACGGAATATTCGACTATCTCGGGTATCTGCTCCATCTGCCTCCTCAGATCATCAGCAATTTCCCATACCGAGCGGTCTCGTTGATCAACAGGCGACAACCGCATTACCAGGTCTATCATATTGGAACCTGACTGCCCGAACAATCCTGCCATACCTCCCTCATCATCAGAACCTGCAGAAACAGCATACAGCCGAACCTCGGGATACCTCTCTTCGATTATCCTCTCCAGTTCTCTGGCTACCTTTATGGTCTCTTCAACACGCAGTCCTGTCGTCAGCTCTGCTTCAGCATTAATTCTGCTCTCATCCGTCTCCGGCATAAACTCGGTACTTATGAAATTCAGAAGGAATAGTGAGCCGGCAAACACAATGACAGCGAGTGCCAGAACTTTTCTTTTGTTACGCAGGGCAACACGCAGGCTCTTCTCATAAAACCCTTCGATCGCACCTATAATGGGATTTACAATCCGCGCATGGCTGATCAGGCCCGGTGCAAGGCCTTTTTTCCGCAACTCCAGCAACTGCGAAGCCATCATCGGGGTAAGAGTTATCGCGGCAAGGGTTGAGGTGACTACGGTTATCGTCACGATCCATCCAAGCTGTCTGAAAAGCACACCGGTCATACCCCCGACCAGGGTAAGCGGGAAGAACACTGCCACAATGACCAGGGTGGTTATTATGACGGAAAGCCAGACTTCGTTTGTGGCATATATGGCTGCCTCACGGGGACTGGTTCCGCGTTCTACATGCCGCGATATATTCTCCAGAACAACGATGGCATCATCTACTACCATACCCAGCGCTATTGACAGGGAGGCAAGGGAGATCACGTTAAGTGAGCCGCCGGTGACATACAGGTATATAAAAGAGACAATCAATGATATCGGAATCGTGAGCACGACTATGAATGTAGCCCTCCATTTGCCCAGGAAGAACAGTACCACCAGTACAACGAAGAATAGTGCCCACAACATGGTCCGTGACAGGTTGCTTACAGAGTTACTGATGAATACTGAAGTATCTATTATTTCCTGTACCTCAATATCAGGCGGAAGGTCTCTCTGCAGCTCCTCAATGGCGCTCTTGACATCCCTGGCAACACGGACAGTGTTGGCGCCGGACTGCTTCATGACCATCATGCGCACACCCTGGCGCCCGGTAATACGGGAGTCGATCGATACATCCCGGAGTGTGTCTCGTACCTGGGCGACATCGCGGAGGTATATTGAGTTGCCCATAAAATGACCGACAACAAGATCCTCCAGCTCATAACTCTCACTTATCTCCCCCTCTACCCTGAGCTGGTAATCCATCATTCCCATCCTGATGTTTCCTGACGGCATATTCAGATTCTCAGCCCTTATAGCGTTACCAATCTGCTCAATGGTAAGGTTGTATGCATCGAGGCGCACGGGATCGGCTTCAACATATATCCTTCTCTGGGGAGAACCTATTACCATTACCGACCCTATACCGTCAATACGGTTCAGGGGATTAATAATTCTCTCGTCGAGTATTTTCGCCAGTCCGGGATAACTCTCATCTGCAGTGAATGCATAGAAAACTATCGGCACCATGCTAATGTCAAACTTGAATATGGTGGGACGGCTCACCTCATCAGGGAGGTAGTCATAAAGCAGGTCTATGGCATCTCTGATATCATTCGATGCCTCGTTCATGTCAGACTCCCATTCGAATTCAAGAAATATGACCGAAAGGTTATCGCTCGATACCGATGTGATCTCCTTAAGTTTATCAACCCTGTTGAATGCATCTTCCAGGGGCCGTGTCACATTTGTTTCAATATCACTGGCATTGGCGCCCGGATAGCTGGTTATTACCGAGATGAATGGGGGTTCCATCTCCGGATACAGATCGACAGGGATGTAGATAAGCGAATATATACCCATCACGATCACCGCCGTAAAGATCATAAAAGTGGTGATGGGTTTGTTTACTGCGCTCTTGTATATACTCATCTTGATAGTGATTACATGTATAATAATGTTATTGCATAAGGGGCTTTACCACTGCACTTCGACAGCAACACCGTCAACCAGCCTTGCCTGTCCCGCAAAAATCAGCCTGTCGCCTTCACTTAGCTCATCGGATATGATCTCGACCATATCGTCAAACCTCTCTCCCAGTCCGACTGCAACGCGTCTTGCTCTGCCGTTCTCTTCAATAAAAACGAACCGCTCATTGGATCCCTGCAGCTTGAGCACTGCAAGTGCCGGCACAACAAAGGCTTCAATCTGCTCAAGTTCCATGGTGGCACGTGCAAACATCCCGGGCCTCAGCCGTTCATCGCTGTTGGGAACAACCATCTCAACGGTGAAGGTACGGGTAGCCGGATCAATTGTCGGATATACAGTCTTTACCGTCCCCATAAATACCTCACCCGGCCATACGTCGGTGGTTATTTCAACAGATATCCCTTCTGAAATATGTCGATAATACCTTTCCGAAACATTGATCATCACCTTCAGCCTTGAAGTATGGACCAGGGTGATGATCGCAGCCTTGCCGGCAGGGGTGTTGGGTGCACCGGAGAACATCTCGCCGTTCTCAAAATATTTTGCCGACACCCTTCCGTCGAACGGAGCCGTAAGCGTTGTGTTTTCCATCAAAAACGCAACGTTCGATTCTGCCATTTCATATTGCGTCTTCACCTGGTCATACTGCTGCCTGGTTACGCTCCCTACCTTCCTGAGTGTATCCATCCGCCGGTAATCCTTCTCTATGCCTGCAAGCTGTAACCTGGCCTGCTGAAGCTGTGTACGGTCCATCTCCACCAGCAGTTGTCCACGCCCTATCCTGTCGCCTGCCTCCACATGAATTCTGTCAACCCTGCCGGGCTGGGCCGGGGCAAGGTGTACCTCAGTGAATGCACGCAGGTTAGCCGTATAATTTATGCTCCGGGCTATCTCACTGTAGCCGAGTTCAAGAACCCTGACAGCTTCAGTACGGTCTCCTGCCTCAGTGGCAGTACCCGCTTCATCGCCCGGTGAAGAGGAGCAGCCGTAAGCTGTCAATATAACTGCGGCAACGGTCATGAAGCCTTTTAATTTACTTTTGAATTCCATTTTGAATATTTTTAATTGTTTTCTATCCGTTTACTGTTATCTAATAACCAGGCTTAACTGTTTAAACCATTTATGCATGTATCATATCTCATTAAGCAGCCTGTCCATCGCCACATGAGCCTCAAGAAGCTGCATGAGGGCAGAAATATAGCTGTTCTCTGCCTGCAGGTAATTATTGTTTGCCGTGGTCAGGTCGAGGCTTGATGCCATTCCCTGCTCATACCTGTTACTGATATTATGGTAGACCCTGCGAGACACTTCTACATTGGACTTCTGACTCTCATACTGCTCTTTCGCGTTATTCAGGTTGTAGCGCAACTGCTTTTCCTGGATCAGGAGCTGTTCTGAAAGCAGCGCCTTCTGATTCTCGGCCATCTCAAGGTTTATCCGGGCCTGGTTGACGCGGGACTGGCGGGCACCGCTCGAGAAGATCGGAATGCTGACATTAAAGCCGATAACATGGTTAGGTGTGATATCAAACTCCGGCTTAAGCAGCTTTTCGGTATAGTTATAGAACCCCATGATGGTGGGCAGGTAAGCCGCCCGTTCCAGGTCCACCTGCTGTCCGGCGATGCTGGTCTGCAGCTCCATCAGCTGGTAATCGACATTCTCGTTTATATTGAACTGGCTTAGCAGGCTTCCGTTGAAATCTGACCTTTCAACTATAGATGAAAGGCCATCGGTCAGCTCGACCGGCACATCTGCATCCAGTCCCAACTGCAACCTGAGCATGTTGTGTGACAGCTCAACCTGCCTTCCCGATGCCCTGAGGGCATTTTCAAGCATGGTGACCTGCACCGACAGCTGATCGTAGTCGACCTCCTCAGCCACACCAGCATCAACCATTGCACGTGTCTTTTCAAGGATATCTCTTACATTGTCAAGATTTGCCTCTATGATGCCGGCCGATTGCTCCGAGATCAGAGCAAGATAATATGCCTGGGTCACCTGGGCGCGTATCTCAAGTCCGGTCCTCTGTTTAGTTACCTCAGTAACCTCCCTGAACAACCTTGCAGTCCTGATACCCACAATATAGCTTCCGCTGAAAATGAGCTGCCCGACCGAAAGCTGCAGGTTACTGGTCGGATTGAACTCTATCTCCATCCCGGGAAAGGCTCCGAGCGAAGCTGTGGACCCGAAAAAGTTGTTGTAATCCACTGTAGCATCAATCCTTGGCAGACCCTGTGCAATAGTTTCCCGGAGTCTCTCTCCTGCCTCATCAATTGCCAGTCCGGCATTGATAAGGTTCCGGTTGTGCTCGATTGCATATTGCCGGGCATCCTCAAGTCCCAGTCTCAAAGGCTCCTGCGCAAAAACAAGTCCGCCATCAAAAACAAGCAGCAGCAGAAACATCATAAAACATTCTTTCAACCACTTCAACATACTCATAATTATTAATTTGTGTAAACTACCCTGCGCCAGTAGCGCAGGTCTTTTATGCCGTTCTTTAAATCAGAACTGTTAAGTCTTATCCAACAGTAACAAATTGATCAGCCTCATCCTCCAGATACTTCTCAATCATGTCCAGCCCCTTTTTTGTAGCTATGCCTCTGAAAAAATTTATCACCACATTTTCATACACCGCCTCCCGCGAAAAGCGGATCGAAGGGAATACATCCTCATCCGATATAATCCTCAGCTGCTCATTAAGCAGCTTTCCGACAATCTCAACGTCAATACTTCCCCTGAACAGGCCCTCCTCAATTCCTTTCTCAAGTATACCCCTGATATGGGCCTGGTGCTCATCACCGTATTTACGGTAGGTCTCCTTCCATATCCGGTAATGATATTTTTTCAGGTCTGAGGTAAACAGCGGATTGATGGTCTTGATAGCCGCTACCCCAAGCTTGATAAACCTGAATACAAGATCAATAGTGTTTTTTGCTTCGGACCGGGCCTGCAGTTTGTCCTTACTGAAAACCGCATCAAGGTGGCTCAGGCAGCTCCTGAGAAGGTCATCCTTGTCTTTGAATATTTCATAAATGGTACGTTTTGAAACCCCGGCATCGCTCGATATATCATCCATCGTTATCGCCTTAATGCCCGATTTTATGAACATCTCAGCAGCCTTTTCAACAATACGTTCCTTTACATGCATCGGTGTGATATTTTGTCCCCCGGGCAGTCAACAGGGCCTTCATACTAGCGGGCACCGGACATGTGTCCCCGGCAAAAAATGCAGTATTCTCTGTTTTCTGCAAATTAATACAAGGCACAAAAGTAATATGGAAACTCAATAAACCAAACGAGTTTTCAGAATTTTAACAAAAAAATAGTTTTCTGATCAGATTGAATCAATGATTGCTGCCATTTTGGAACTGACATCTTCGCCAAAAACATTCTCCTGTGATTCAGGGACCCTGAATGACGTAATTACATCAGCAATATGACTGCCCCTGGGATCAACCAGGAGGTTCCAGCCGGTATCGACCGTCTCGACCCATTCGGTCTCGGTGCGCAACGTTATGCAGGGCCGGCCCAGTATGAAAGCCTCCTTCTGAATCCCGCCCGAATCGGTTATGATCCGCATGCTGTAATGCTGTGCGGCAATAAAATCAAGATATCCCAGGGGTTCAACAAGAGATATGTTCTTCCATGAAAGATCCGTCTGCACGATCATTTTCCTGGTGCGGGGGTGCACCGGAAAGATGATCAGCTCACCCAGCAGGTCAAGCTGATCGAGTATATTTACCAGTATTTCGGGATTATCAACATTATAGTTGCGATGCAGCGTAAGCAGGTTGAATTCGCGGCCTTCCACCTCCAGCTCACGGGTAATCTTCGATTTTTCAAGTGCCACGGGCAGTGATTTGGAAAGGGTATCTACCATTATGTCACCTGTAAGATAAGTTTTATCAGATAGCCCCTCCCCTTTTAGAATTGCCTCGGCAGTCCCTGTAGGCGCAAACAGGTAATCGGACACATGGTCGGCAACAATCCTGTTGATCTCTTCGGGCATGTTCCGGTTATAACTTCTAAGTCCGGCCTCCACATGCACCAGGGGAACATTGATCTTGGAGGCTGCCATTGCTCCGGCAAGTGTGGTGTTGGTATCGCCAAAGATCACAACAAGTCCGGGATCCCGTTTAATAATAACCTCCTCGATCGCCTTCATCATCTCACCCGTCTGCGTGGCATGAGTACCCGACCCGATCGCCAGGTGGTAATCAGGGTTCCTGATCCCAAGGTCTGAGAATATCTTTTCAGACATTTCATAATCATAATGCTGCCCGGTATGGACAATGATCTCCTCATGCTTGTCAGAAAGCCTGGCCGATAAAGCTGCAAGCTTTATAAACTGGGGCCTTGCCCCGACTATGGAAATAATTCGCATCTGTTGGTTCTGTTAATAATAATACAAATATGCCTTACGGCGGAAAAGCAATTCAAATCCCTGCACCTTTCCTGAAGACAGCCATCTGCTCTGCCGTCTCCCTCACAAGCCTCTGCACCTCCACTCCATGATCCAGTCCGGGCACGTAAGCCAGCGTATCCTTCCCCGTAAGGAAAACATAATGGGCATGGATGAGAGCCCTCAGCCAGCCCGCAGGCACATGTCCCGAAGGAAAGCTTGTCACGGGCCGGAAATTGCTCCCGGTGAACCTGACTGACCAGTCCCCCACCTCCTCCAGGAAATACTCAAACCTGTCGGGGTAATAAGAACTGTAGCGGAGGGCACCTTTCTCGAAATGGATCTCGAAGGCAAGCATATCGCCAATTCCCGAGCTGACACGGCTGCCTGAAACATTGCCCACTGCCCCCGTCTTCGGGTCAAAGAGGGCTATCTCTGAATAAAGGTCTGACCCCGCCGGCACATCGGGGTAGGAACCGGACTGCAGTGCAGAGACTATCTTCACCCCGCTACCCAGGAAAGCGACCATCAGGCTTATGGCATGCGACCCCAGGTCGGCCATGGCACCTCCGTCAGGAGCAGGGGTCAGCCGTGTGCGCCGTTTGTCCCTGTAAGATTTGTTCAGGTAGTCACTATGTTTCAGGGTAAAGCTGAAATGAACCGGCTTCCCGAAATCCTTTTCTTTCATGAAAATCAGAGCCTCACGAACAGCCGCCCCCAGAAGGAACTGGAAGCCCACCTGCACTTTCTTGCCGTGGTTACCCCTGCCGGCTATATCGTTCAGCCTGCGCTCCTCATCAATATTGGAACATACAGGCTTTTCCAGGTACACCTGCCTGACGCCGTCCATCGCCAGTGCAGCCTCCAGGTGCGCGCAATGGACGTTGTTGGGCCCGAGAATGAAAACCGTATCTATATCCCTGAGATTAAAAAACTCCTCAGCCGTAACATCTTTCTCAAATCCGTATTCACCTGCAAATACCGAACGGCTCTCTTTCCGTGCAGAAGCAACGGCTGCAAGGGAAAAGTCAGGAGGGGAGGGATAGAAAAATTTAAGTGAATTGAGCGCGAAGACATGTGATTTTGCAATTCCCCCGGCACCAAGAAAACCAATCCTGTAATGTTCCATAATATGTCAGATGGGATTTGTAAGATCAAATTCGGCGGTAAAGACCGGTTCACCGTGGTAGCTGAGCTGATAGGTCATAGTGCTCATATCCTCCGCCAGTATGATCTGCCATTCACGGTTAAAAACATCCTCAAGCAGCTCTACGGTATACTCGTCAGCCGGAAAATTCTGCATGAACTCTGTTCCTTTCCCGTCGGCATATCCTCCATACATAGTAAGATCCTCCGGAGTTCCGTCTTCGTGGCGATGGTCATGCCTGAACCGGAGTCCCCTCTCCTCGACCAGGAACATCCAGGTGCGGGACCTGTCCTCGTCGAGATGGAAAGGGATATAGACTCTGTCATCCTCGCATACAGTAACATGCATAACAAAATCCATGTGAGCCCAGCTGTCCCTTCCGGGCGCCATATAAACCTCCCCGCCGCGGAAGGACTTGCCACAAAGGCTTGCCAGATTGTCAAGAAATGCCCTTTCCGTTTCAGTCAGGGCCGATTCAAGAGCTTCGATCCTGTCAACCATATCATCAGTTGCACTCTCCTGCTGCCCGTTTCGTGGGCCGCATCCTGCGGCAACGAGCACAATAATTGCAAATAAAACAATTTTTCCTGTCATGATATCTGTATTTTTAAGTTCGGTTCAGTTAACACCGGCGGCAAGAAACCGCGGCAATTACAAGCATGCAAGTTAAAAAATATTTCTAAAAAGTATATTATTGCAATAACTGCATCGTGAACATGTTATCTTTACGGTAACATAGAATCAAATCGAGTAAATGTCACCCGGCAAGCTTGTAAAATACACAGGAACAGTGATACGGATCATATTGCGTATCATCATTTCCTTTCTCCTGCTTTTCGTCCTGATCACGATTTCCCTGCAGTTTCCGGCGGTACAGACAATGGTCGGGGGATTTGTAACTGACCGGATAAGCTCAAGAACAGGCACGGCCATCAGCCTGGACCGCATAGCGGTAAGGTTTCCCGGACAGGTATCGCTGCAGGGTATCTTCATTGAAGATGCAAGGGGTGACACCCTGCTGAGCGCCGGGAGTATCCGTGCGAACATAAGGCTGCCGGCCCTGCTTCGCAACCGCCTGTACATAGGATCATTAAGAATTGATGATCTGACGGCAAACATAACGCGCTGCGATCCCGACACCATTTTTAACTGGCAGGTCCTTGCAGCAAGATTTGGTTCAGGCAGCGGAAACAATGCCGCGCCGGACGGCGAAGCTTTGGGGCCGGGAGCAAACTCCGGCAGTAGCATCAATACCACACCGGCCGCAGAGGAGAGTGGACCGGGAGCAACCGCAGGCAGGGATCATATGACTGCCAAGGAAACTCCGGAACCGGAAGCATATGGCGGAGAAGCTCCGGAACCGGAAGCATATGGCGGACTACACCTGATCCTCAATAATGTCTCCCTCAACAACATAGCAGTCCGTTTCGTTGACCAGCCCAACGGCACTGACCTGGATGCCAGGCTTGACCATTTCAGCACCACCCTCAGGGGGTCCGACCTGCTCGGCGGCAGGTACCGTACCGGCCACACCCTGATCGACGGGGGCCGGGTAACCTTACTGCAAACTGGCAGGACAACAACGCCGTCGCAGCCTGCCGAAGATCAGGTCCTGCCCGAAATACGGCCCGGGCCTCTCACAGTAAGAGATTTTATTTTCAGCTACTCGGGGTATGACGGCTCATCGGCCGTTTTCGAATCGGGCGCGCTCGATATTGATCCCGTGATAACCGATCTGGCCGGGAGAACCATATCCCTGCGTTCGGTCATTTCCAGGAACATGAAAGCTGACATATTTCTACCCGGCGAAGATAAACCCGGTGACGGTGAGACCGGTGACGGTGAGACCGGTGACGGTGAAACCGGTGACGGCACACCCGGAGAAGGCGAGACCGGTGACGGCAAACCCGGCTCCCCGGCAGCGAAGGCGGCGGAGCAGGCAGGTTTCAGTTTTGCAGGGGTAACGGAATGGATTGTGTCTGTAAGCAGCCTGGCTGTCGAGAATGCCGGTTTCGGACTGCAGACCGGGTACGGAGGCTCATCCGGCAAATTCGATCCCGGGAACTTCTCTCTTGGGAAACTTGACCTGAGCGCCGGTAATATTTATATTGCTCCCGACAGCCTCAACCTTGACATTGATAACCTCGGCGCTGGCATATCCGACACCTTCAGTGTCAGGAAAATGGTGCTGCATGCCTCAGCCGGCAAAAGCGGAGCATCGGCTCTGCTTGATCTGGCCACCACTTACAGCTCTGCCGGGATCAGGTTAAGCACAAACCTGGCAGTGCTTGATTTTAAAACAGATGAAATATGGGATAAGGAGTTCTCGCTGGTCCTGGAAGAGGGTCTGGCCGGTCCTGACCTCCTGTTCTTTTACGCCGGGACTCTTCCCGGCTATGTGCGCTCCCTGGCCGAAGAAGAAGTGCGGTTCAGCGGAAGCATATCGGGAACCCCTTCCCTGTTCGCTGCAGATAACTTTTCTGTTGGTGTGGGTGACATCCTGGGCTTAGCACTGAACGGCTCCGTTGCCAATATTGCCGGCCAGGGTGAGATGTTCATTGATACAGGAAGGCTGGAATTGCATGCGGGGCCTGACAGACTATACGAACTGCTGGCAGGTACGGAACTGATCCCCGATACAGCCGGCATGCCGGGCTTCATGCTGCCGTCGCAAATACGCGCAGAAGGTACCTTCACGGGATCTGCTTCCGGATTCACAGCCGGAGCTCATGTAGAAAGCGATTTCGGCTCTCTGAATGCTTCATTGTCTTATGGTGACGAGGAAGGAGAAAAAAGTTACAGCGCCACAATTTACAGCAGCCGGCTCGATGCAGGCAGGGTTACCGGAATGGAGCTGTTCACCAGCATGCCCTCAGTGTCAATTGATATCACTGGCAGGGGCACCGATCCTGCACTTGCTTCGGCTACGGCCACCATGAAGGTGAGCGGACTTAGCATTGCTGATTATGACTATAATGACATATTGATAGACCTTGCGCTTGAAGATTCTGTAGCATACCTTAAAACCAGGTACAGCGACGATTACCTGAATGCCGGGATCGAGGCTTCGGCCGGGCTGTTTACATCAGTGCCATCTGCCGGAGGCACGCTGGCAATTGAGTATGCCGATTTGGGGCGGCTCGGACTGGTTGAAGATGAACTGCTTATAAGTACCGGACTTGAAGCTGATCTGGTTCTGCGCCCGGCAGGCTTTTTCAGCGGACTGGTGAAGTTGTCGGCAACCCGGCTGGCGATGGGAGAAGATATATATACAATTCCCGAAATAACAGTCCGGTCGGTATCCGACAGCCTTGACTATTTCGTAGAAATAGAATCTGACTTCCTGGAGGCCCGTTACCACGGTAATGTAACCCCTGCGGGAATACCCTCCATCCTGGCAGGGCACCTGTCTGATTATTTCACTGTACCCGCGCCGGTTTTGCCGCATGACATGCCTGATGACGCATCATTTCAGCTCAACGCAAATCTTTTCCCCGAACAGATAGTCAATCTTTTCCTGCTTCCTGCGATTGAGAGTTATGATACACTTTCACTGTCAGTTTCCTACGACGGGAAGACCCGGGAGATCGGACTGCAGGCCGGCATGAAAGAGCTGAGCTATGGGGGAGCTGAGTTTCATGACTTCAGTGGGAGGCTGGTTTCCGACGCCGGGAAGATGGATTTCAGGTTTGAAGCAGGGCACTTGGGAATCGGCGGAGCGGACCTGGGAAAACTGGAGACCTCAGGCACTCTCTCAGATGACATGCTTGACATGGTACTGTCAGTAACAGAGCCTGCAGGAAATGAACTGTTCTATACAACTGTCTCAGCTGAAACATACGAAGGCCTGTTCAGGGTGGCTTTCGGACACGACAAACTCATACTGGCCGGCACACCCTGGAGTATTGATCCGCTTAACAGAATCGTCGCAGGCAGGCAGCAGCTGTCGGTTAGCAATTTCAACCTTGCTCACGGCGAAACATCCTTTTCTGCTGCTACCCGCATCAGGCCGTCTGATGAGACCGACCTGCTCATAACCCTTTCGGGAGCAGAACTGGAAGCTCTCTCCAATCTTACAGGCAACCTGCTGCCTGTCACAGCCGGAACCATGAATGCCACTGCAACGGCCAGGAATATTTTCGGTGAAACGGCTCTGACATCTTCAGTCGACATCAGGGAACTTGTCGCCGGAAACGAGATGATCGATCGCATAAGCATCCTGCTGGAGAACGAGATTCCGGGACTGTATCATGTGAACGCCTCCATGAACCACCGGGGCGGACTGCTTAGAGTGCACGGCGCCTATAACCAGAATGACGAGATGCCGCTTGACATCAGCATCTTTCTTGACAGGCTAGATCTTTCAGTTGCAGAACCATTTACTGCAGGAGGTCTGACCCACATAACAGGACTTGCAGAAGGCAAAATGCATATGACGGGGTCAGCCGGCGCTCCGTTGTTCACCGGGAGCATACAACTGACAGATGCTGCTTTCAGGGTTCCTGAACTCAATACCGGATATTTTGCACGGAATGAGATAATCAGCTTCGACAGGCACTATATCAGGCTTAACAACTTAACCCTGCACGATTCCCTGGGCAGAAGCGCCTCAGTAAACGGTACGGTCAATTACTCCGATCCCGGCAACATCCTTTTCAGTCTCGACCTGGGCACACGCAACTTTTTGTTAATGAACCTGGAGGGAAAGCATAACGACCATTACCACGGGCGCCTGCTGGTAGACAGTGACCTGCGCCTCAGGGGATCCCACCACAACCCTTCGGTTGAAGGCAGAATAAAGTTCAACGAGGGATCAGCATTTACATTCATCGTGCCCCGCACTGCACCTGAAGCGATAGGTGACGAGGGCGTGGTTGAATTCATGACGCCGGGAGCAGGAAACGATTTTTTAACCCTTGCAGCCGGCATGGCTGAAACCGGTGAGATCACATCCTCGCTGGAGCGGACCGAGGTGAGCCTCAATATTGAGCTTGACAGGCAGGCAGAGATCAGGGTCGTTATTGATGATTTGGCAGGCGACAATCTTGTGCTCAGGGGTGGCGGAGTGCTGAGCTTCGGAATAGACCAGGGGGGAGCGGTCAGCCTTGCCGGCAGATATGAAATAAACGAGGGAGAATACCTGCTGACCTTCTATGACGTCATAAGGAGAAATTTCAGGATCAGGCCCGGAAGCAGCATTGTGTGGACAGGAGACCCTCTCGGGGCCGATCTGGACATAACTGCAATTTATAATGTCAGGACAGGCGCCAGGGAACTTATGAGATCCCATATTCCGGCCGACCAGGCTAATGCGGCCAGCCTGAGGCAACAGTACCCCTTCCAGGTATACCTTGGCATGACAGGCAACCTGATGAACCCCAATATAAGTTTTGAGCTTGACATGCCTCCCGAGCACAGGCGGGCAATGGACGGGGCCCTGATGGCACGGATCAATGAGATCAACAGGAATGAATCGGAGCTGAACAAACAGGTTTTCGCATTACTGCTGCTGGGAGGTTTCATCCATGAGAACCCCCTGGCAGCTGCAGGAACAGGCGGTGGTATAACGTCTACAGCCAGATCGTCGGTGAGCCAGATGCTGTCACAGCAGCTTAACAGAATGTCTGACAGGTTTATAAGAGGAGTGGACATAAGTTTTGAAATGGAATCATACGAAGATTTTGCCGATGGCGACGGTACGGGACGAACAGAATTGCAGATGGAGGTCTCACGAAATTTTTTCGATGAAAGGTTCAGGATAACAGTCGGCGGCAATATCGAACTGGAAGATGAAATGAGAAGAAGAACCGGTGCCGGTGATATAGCGGGGGACTTCTCCCTGGAATATCTGCTGACTCCCGGGGGAAACCTTCTTGTACGGGGATTCCGCACACGCGACTACGGTGACCTTGTAGAACCTGATCTTACCAGGACAGGTATTTCATTGATTTTTTCGCGCAGTTACAACAACCTAATGGAAATTTTCAGGCGGCGGGAGGAGGAATATTACCAGCCGGTCCATGAAAACGGAGAAGAAGAGGGCATCCGGGGAGGACAGGGTAGCACAAGTCCTCAGTATCCTGGTGAACGCGACAAACAGGATCAGGATTATCTTCCCGGCAAGGAGCAGTAATTTGAAAAAAATATGGTCAGGCAGAAAAGACACGGAAAAAAGCTATTATTGAACAGCATAGATTGCGGAGGGTATGCGGGTGCCTTCCTCTGCCCCTTTCTCATCGCTGTGGCGGTTTTTGCGGTTGCATCGTGTACGGGTACCAGGCATCTTGGTGACGACCAGAGCCTCTATTCCGGAAGCAGGATATATATTGAGCCCGGAGAACAGGCAGAAAACCTCAATGAAATGGAGAGGGAGCTGGAGTCGGTACTCTCACCACGACCAAACAGCAGTATCCTTTTCATGAGGCCAAGGCTCTGGGTGTATCATATAACCGGAACCACCAGGGAGAGAGGAATTGGTAACTGGATAAAAACGAGAATTGGAAGGCCGCCTGTCCTGATTGAGGATGTCAATCCTGAACGCACGACCAGACTTATGCAGAACCGGCTTTTCAACATGGGACATTTTGATACTGATGTTACATACAGCCTTGCCGAAAAGAAAAAACAGACCAGGATCAATTACCACGTAAACATCAGCGCCCCATACCGGATCGGCAGGATCATCCTGCCCGGCACGGCAACTGAAGCCGGCCAGGCTGTTGTACGCGCCATGGAAAACACAGAACTCCGGAGCGGCGACATTTACAGCCTGGCCCGGCTTAAGAGCGAGAGGTCGCGAATAGAAAGGCAGCTCAAGGAGGAGGGGTTTTTCTACTTCAATGCCGACCACATCATTTTCAGGGCCGACAGCACTGCAGGCAACAGGGAGGTAGACCTGCACCTTGCCGTTAAAACTGATGTGCCATCGTACGCCCTGCGGAGTTACCGCATAGGCAATATCATGATCATGCAGGAAGGTATTGCGCCGACCGCCGGAGTCTCGCAAGGAAGCAGGTCCGGAACCGGTAACGCCTCACAAGGAAGTTCCGGCCTTGACGGCAGCGCCACTGCGGGGAACAGGTTCACGGTAATTGAAAATGGTGTGTCAGCAGCCCTTGAAGAGCTCCCCGTGAGTGAACGTGTGCTGCTCAATTCGCTGTTCCTTGAGCAGGGGCAGGTCTACAACAGCAGTGATCACTTACTCACCATAAGCCACCTGATGGGGCTGGGGGTATTTAAGTTTGTCAACATCCGGTTTGAGAGAAGGCCTTCCGGAAATGCTCTCCAGCCCCCCCCACCGGCTTCTGCCGGAGACTTAGAGTCAGAAAACCAATCCGCCAGCAATCCCGAAAACGGAGTGGGAGTTAACCGGCACCCCAGTAATTCCGGAAATGGCGGCAATGAAAACCTGCTTGATGTCAGGATCATTCTGACCCCTATGGAGAAAAAGAACATCAGCGCCGAACTCAGCGGAGTATCCAAATCGAATAATTTTGCCGGTCCGGGTTTTACGGCATCGTTCAGCAACAGGAACCTGCTGGGGGGAGCTGAAAATTTCAGTATCGGACTTGACGGCGCCTTCGAGACACTTATCGGCCAGAAAGGGGTAAACAGCATTGAAGCCGGCCTCACATCGGAAATAGGAATACCCGGACTTCTGATCCCGTTCAGGCATAGTGCAGTATCTCACGGGTATATGCCCAGGACAAGGATGTCACTTGCATTCAGTTACCTTGACCGGACCGATGCATTCAGCCTCTCATCGTTTAAATCGCAGTTCGGATACCACTGGAACCCTGCGCAGCATGTTCAACATAGGTTCAACCCCTTTGTATTCAATGTGTTCGGACTGGGCAGGATCTCAGATGAGTACAGGCAGATCTTTTCTGATGAGGCACTGCTGCGCAGGGGGATGTTTGAACAGTTCCTGCTTGGATCTGAATACTCATTCTTCTACAATACTCTGGTAACAGGCGATGACCGCAACCTGTGGTATTTCAATATAAACGCCGACATGTCAGGTAACATGGCATGGCTGGCCGGAAGATACGGCGGATTTGCAGGGGAAGGAGCTGCCGGCGAGTACACTTTCTTCAACCAGGGGTTTGCGCAATACTTCAAGACTGACATCGACGTGCGCCATTACATTGGAACTAAAAACGGCAACAGGATCGCAGCCAGGCTTATTGCCGGTGCCGGGATCCCTTACGGCAACTCATCCTCTCTGCCCTATACAAAGGTTTTCACTATTGGAGGGAGCAACAGCATAAGGGCTTTCCATCCGCGCTCAGTTGGTCCCGGTTCCTATTCACCGCCCGACACACTGGTATCAACGCTCAACATTTACCAGTCGGGCGAACTCAAGTTTGAAATGAACCTGGAGTACCGGATTGACCTTGGCAACATATTCAAGGCTGCACTGTTTGCAGATGCAGGTAACATCTGGAATATCAGGGAAAAGGAAAATGCCCCCGGGGGGGCATTCATTCCATCACAGTTCCTGCGTCAGATAGCGCTCGGAACCGGGGCAGGTATCAGGCTTGATTTCACCTTCTTCCTCCTGAGGCTTGATGTAGCCTTCCCGCTTGCGATCCCCGGGCAAAATGACCATGCAGGTTATTTCCGGAGACCGGATCCACTGGATCCACAATGGAGAAGGGATAACATAATCCTGAACCTTGCAATAGGATATCCTTTCTGAAGATTACTCCTCTTCATCCATTTCTTCCATCAGCACATTGACCCTCATCTGGAGCTCAGGATCCTGCTGATAGTTCATAAGTATCTCCTCGTATTTCGCGGGAGTTATTCCTTCATCAGTAATCGCCTCGCCGATTATCTCCTCATACTCAAGCTGAATATCCTGGATGGCGTCCATTGCATTATTAAATGATTCCATCTCGATTTCGGTGGCTTCAGCCTCCTGTCCGGTACTGAATGCTTCAAGAATATTATTAAACTTCTCAACTGTCAGATCCTCATCCTCAATCTTTCCTACCATCTTTACCTGGCTCTCCTGCTGAAGAGGCATAACCACAAGGGCAGCATTGATAAAGACAAGCAGCTCATCATCACTGTATTCGGCCGGTTGCTGCATCTGCTGCTGGGGCAGCTGCTGTGCGGCGGCCTGATTAAATGACAAGAATACAAAAAGAGTTGCAAAAAGGGTGAAGATCATGGCCGTACGGCCGGATTTTGTAAATAACATAATTTGAATTTTAATTTGACATACAGGTACAACGACCGATATTGCACTTTATTTCCCTGAATGCCGTGATTTTTGAAAGGATAACCTGCCGGGGGCAGCCCGCTGTATGGATGGTCCGCTGTATGGATGGTCCGCTGAATGGGCAGCCCGCTGAATGGGCAGCCCGCTGAATGGGCAGCCCGCTGAATGGGCAGCCCGCTGGTATGATAATCAGACGGATTCCCTGGGCCCTCAGGTTACACGGCTCACCAGGTCCTTCATTTTTGTTAGCCCTGTACGGGCCACTTCAAGGGCATCCTGAGCCCAGTAATCCCTGTTGAACAACTCAAGGGAAAGCACCTTCACACCTCCCATCTGGTGCAGTTCCGACAAAATCTGCTCCATCGGGGCAGCGCCATCGCCTGGATAGACCCGGTGAGCATCGGTCTGCTCCTCCCTGGGCACATCACCGGGATAGTCATTCATATGGAATATCTCCATTGCACTTCCCCTCACCAGTCTGAGTCCGTTAAACCCCGACCCTCCCCTGAAGAGATGGTAAACATCTGCCAGTATCCTGGCATCAGGGTCATTTGTTGCGGCCGCTATGTAAAGTGCCTGCGACAGGTTGTACAGTGACCTCGCGGCTCCCCAGAATTCAAGATGCGGCATTACACCCGTGCGGCGTCCCAGTTCAAGCAGTTTACCATACCTGGCGGCAGCTTTGCTGTAGTCCAGATCGTCCCTGTGATGGAAGCCCGCTGGCGGGGCAGCAATCCTGCGGCATCCCAGTTCAGCCATCAGGTTCATCTCCTCTTCCATCTGCCTGAATCCCTGTTGCCTCTGATCATCATCGTCGACTATCCAGGGGGCAAAACCGATGGCGCCGGCAACTTTAACACCGCTCGCCCTTATCACACTTTTAAGCTCCGGCAGGCTGTTTCCCTGCTCAAGGTAATCCTGCACTTCGCCAACCCATAGCTCCACTGCATCATATCCTGCTTCACCGGCAATTTCGATAGAGCCTGTGAGTCCCCGCTCCTGCCCCCGTATAGTGCTGGTATTCAAACAATACACGAATTCATGATTCTGTTCTGCAGGCTTTCTGCCGCAGGCCATTCCCGGAATAACAGCTGCCGCTGCAGCCGCCCCGATAAGTTTGATGGAATCTCTTCTTGTTGTCATATTGCAAATATCATTTTTGAGGTTTGAGGAGTAAATATAGTAAAGTTGATCCTTAATCCGTTTCTGATTTCG